>DAOUKN010000193.1:0-12072 GCA_034421255.1 Chloroflexota bacterium
GACGTTGCCGCGCTGCACCGGCAGGTACGGAGCCACGCGGTCAACTTGTGCTTGGGTGAGTTCCATAGCCAAAGTCTACCAGACGCGAGCCTCTTAGTGTGAACACGCCCTAGCGCTCCGACGTCGAAGCTCGGGGCGAAGGCCGCTTCGGACCCGCCGTGCGCGCCGCGCGGCACGCCATTCCCCCGTCGCCGGCGGGCGGCCCGTACGTCTCGCCCGCCCGGCCGAGGGTGAATCGGGGCGCCGCATCGAACTTCGGAGCCCAAATGGCACGCCCTTAAGATTCGCAATGCCAAGATTCTCTGAGTGGTAAAGTCCAATTCGGGACGGACTCGTGAATTCGACTCAAGAATTCGGATAGGCGTCGGCGGTTGCCGGACGCGCCGGGTCCGGGTGCGACTGCGGTCGCGGGAGGGGAGGAACCCATGGCGAAATCTTTAAGCAGGCGTGACGCTATGCGCCTCGGAGCGCTTGGTCTCGCCGGCGGCGTTGGCGCGGCGGCGCTGGCCGCATGCGGCGAGGGCGAGGTCGAGGTCCGCACCGTCGAGGTCGAGAAGATCGTCACCGTTACCGAGATCAAAGAGGTCGAAGTCGAGAAGGTGGTGGAGAAAGAGGTCGTCAGGGAAGTCCCGGTCGAGCGGGTCGTGACCCAAGAGGTCCAGGTCGAGAAGATCGTAGAGGTCGAAAAGGTCGTCGAAGTTCCGCAGGAGACGCAGGTTGAGGGCGTCTTCGAAATCGGCCCCGTCAAGGCCGTCCGCTTCGGCAACTACCGTGACCTCACGCCCTACAACCCGCAGTACGGCGGAAAGATCACGCACGCGGCGCCGGGCGCCATCAACAACCTGGACCCGCTGCACTTTCCCGACGCCTGGTCACTTATGGGCGGCGGCCAGCCGCTCTTCGACGCGCTGATCGCGCACGGCCCGGGCGGCCAACTGGCGCCATGGCTGGCGACCGATTGGTCGGTGTCGGATGACCTGCTGACCTACACCTTCCAGCTTCGCAACGACGTGCAGTTCCACGACGGCACGCCGTTCAACGCCGAGGCCGCCAAGTTCAATTTCGAGCTGTGGATGGACCCGGACATGAACCCCGGCTGGAACGCCAACATCGGCAACCAGCTGGCAAGTGTCACGGCGCCCGGCGACTTCACGATCGAGCTCAAGCTCAACGAGGTCAACGTTTTCTTCCTGGACCTCCTCGCCGGTGGATCGGCTGTGTTCGCATCGCCGAAAGCCGTGGCGGAGTACGGAGAAGACCTGACCCGAAACCCCGTGAGCACCGGACCGTACAAGTTCAAGGAGTGGAAAGAGAACATCTCCCTGACGATGGTGCGGAACGACGACTACAACTGGGGCCCGCCGTGGGCGCTCAATCAGGGGCCGGCGTTTGCCGACGAGTGGACGTCGTTCGAGCTCACCGACGTGTCGGCGAAGGTGGCGGCCTACGAGGCCGAAGAGCTGAGCTGGATGCACCACTACAGCCTCACCGAGTTGCAGCCGTTCTTCGGGAGTCCGGCGCACCAGGTCTTCATCGGGCTTGGTCCCGGGCAGCCGTGGTACTTGCAGACCAATACCGTCAACTTCCCCACGGATGACCTGGCGGTGCGCAAGGCGTTGATCCACGCCACCGACCGCGGCACGGTCACGCGCAGCGTCACCCTCGGCTTCGGCGCGCTGGCGGGCAGCCTGCTCACGCCGGGAACCGTCGGCTACAACCCGGACCTGGACGGCTACTACGACTTCAACATCGAAAAGGCCAACCAGATCCTCGATGAGGCCGGTTACGCGCGCGGCGACGGCGGCTTCCGCTACAGCTCCGACGGGCAGTTGCTGGAAGTCTCATTCCCCGACACACCGAATCCGTTCTCGCAGCCCTACAAGCTCAATATCGAGAACGCGATCGGCATCTCGGTGGCCACGCCCAACATGGAGTGGGGCACCGCCGTCGAGCAATACCTGCAGAAGATGCACACGCACAAGTGGCAGGGCGGCGTGGGCCTGGAAGGCGGCCTGGTGCTCGACACCGTCTATCACTCCCGCAACTTCGGCGTGCCGGGCAACCGGGCCTACACCTGGTTCGTCAACGAGGAGATCGACAGCCTGCTCGATGCCGTGCGCACGGAGCCCGACCAGGCGCAGCGCGCGCAGATGACGAATCGTGTGCACACGATTCTGATGGAGCAGGCCTTGGGTATTCCGTTGGTCGAGTGGGGATCACTCTTCCCGGCCAACACCAACAAGGTCGGCGGACGCGTATTCCACACGATCCTGACTTCGCCGTACCCGTTCGACCTCTACTCGACGGAAGGGTAGGAGCGAGGCCATAAGGAGGACGTGATCGCCGGACGGTGATCTGGCGCAGGAATGGGCAAATACATCGCAATCCGGGTGCTGGCCGCAGTGCCGGTGCTTATCGGAGTCTTGGTGATCGTATTCGTCCTCCTGCGCCTGATCCCCGGCGATCCCGTCTCGCTGCTCCTCGAGTCGCGCGGCGAATCGTCGATCTTCACCAGCCGCATTCCGCTCGAAGCGGTCGAGCAGCTCCGCGACTCCTACCACCTCAACGATCCCATCCCCGTGCAGTTCGCACTGTACGCCCGGGATGTGGTGGTCGGTGACTTCGGACGGTCGTTCCAGACGAATCAGCAGGTCGGGGACCTCATCAAGGAGCTGTTCCCGGAGACGCTGAAGCTCACCATGGCCGGAATGGGCGTCGCCCTGCTGGTGGGGCTGATCTCGGGAATCGTGTCGGCCATTCGGCACCACAGTTGGGTTGATTACTCGGGACAGGTCGTGGCCGTGTTCGGCGTGTCGGTGCCGGACTTCTTCTTCGGTCTCGTCCTGATTTACATCTTCAGCGTCAATCTTCGCTGGCTGCCGGCCCTGGGGCAGGATCGACCCGAAGGCATGATCATGCCGGCGATCACGCTTGGCGTGAGCGCGGCCGCGATCATTGCCCGGATGACTCGCTCGTCCATGCTCGACGTCATGAGCCGCGACTTTGTGCGGACGGCCCGAGCCAAGGGCCTCCGTGAATCGGCTGTCGTGATTCGTCATGCGCTCAAGAACAGCTTGATCCCGGTCATCACCATCGTTGGTTTGCAATTCGGGAGCCTGCTGACGGGCGCCATCGTCGTCGAGGTCGTGTTCACCCGGCAGGGCCTCGGATTCGAGCTGGTGGAGGCCGTGCAGCGTCGCAACTATCCCGTGGTGCAAGCGCTGGTCATGCTGGCATCGCTGGTCTATGTCGCCGTCAACATTATCGTCGACGTGCTCTATACCTACATTGATCCGCGCGTGCGGCTCCAGACGTAGCGTGGGGCGGCACAAGGGCGCCGCGCGGCGCAACATTGATTGGGATCAGAGCCCAACCGTTCGCGGTTCAACGGCGGTGAGGCGAGCGCGAGGAGTCTGCACGCGTGGCGGCGACTGACGACCAGACTGTCGTGCAGGCCCTCGAGGGTGGCGATCCAGGCGCCGCGCGCAGCGAGTGGGGCCTTGCTTGGCGGCGGTTCGTTCGCAACAAGGCGGCCATCGCCGGCGGCGTCGTGCTCGTCGCCATCGCCATCGTGGCGATTCTGGCCGACGTCATCGCACCCCATTCGCTGAACTACTACAACCCGGAGCTGTTCAATTCCCCACCGGGCGAGGGCGGGCACCTCCTGGGCACGGACCGCGTGGGACGCGACGTATTCACTCGCGTGGTTCACGCGCCGCGCATCTCGTTGCGCATTGGATTCCTGGCGGTAGCGATCGCCGCCTCCGGCGGCACCCTGGTGGGATTGGTCGCCGGCTTCGTGGGCGGCAAGGTCGACTGGGCGATCAGTCGCGTGCTGGACGTGATGCTGGCGTTTCCCGGCATCTTGCTAGCCATCGTCATCGTGTCCACGCTTGGGCCCGGCCTCAACAACGCGCTGATCGCCCTGGGGATCGCGGCCATTCCCTACTACGCGCGGGTCGTGCGCGGGGCCACGCTCTCGGCGCGCGAGCTTGTCTATGTGCGGGCGGCGCGAGCCGTGGGCATGCGAGAAGCCCGCATCATGCTGCGCCACGTGCTGCCCAACGTCGTGAGCCCCATCATCATCATGGCCACGCTTGGCCTGGCGTCGGCGATCATTGCCGCCGCGGGGCTAAGTTTCCTTGGCCTGGGCGCCGAGCCGCCGACTCCCGAATGGGGGCTGGAGCTTGCCGAGGGCCGCCGCTACCTCCGCACGGCGCCCTGGGTGCCGATGCCCCACGGCATTGCAATCTTCATCACCGTCATGTCGCTGAATCTGCTGGGCGACGGGCTCCGCGAGGCCCTCGATCCGCAAGCCAGCGCCTGGACCAACTAGCCGGCACCCACACCCGCAGGCATGGCCGTCGAGCATGATCCGACGGCCCGCGCGAGACTGGCTGAGTGGGCGAAGTTGACTAGGGGTTGGCGATGAACGTCACACCGAACGCGCCGCGGCCCGTGTGGGTAGCGATCACCGGCCCCATCTCGATGCCCGGCAAGAGCGCCGCCGACACGTCGAATTCGCGCTGGATGTCAGCCTCCAGCGCGGCATACATGTCGTCGGCCCCCACGTGCATTACCGATATGGACTGCAGGCCGTTTGGCGCACGCTCGCGTACGTAGTCCACCAGCGCGCGGCGGGCCTTGGTGAATGAGCGCACGCGAACGACCGGTTCCACCTGCCCGTCCTGGACGTGCAGCACCGGCTTGAAGCTCAGAATTGACCCCACAAAGGCTTGAGCTCCGCCGATGCGTCCGCCTCGACGCAAGTACTCCAACGTGGGCACGACGAAGGCGACATGCGTGCGCGCGCCCAGATCGTTCACCAACTCCACCACCGCCTCGGCACTAGCTCCACTATTGGCGGCCTGGGCCGCCTCGAGCGACAGCAATCCGACGCCGATCGGCGGCAGATCGTTACGCACCAAATGGACGTCAACGTCGGGCAGCTGATCGGATGCCAGACGTGCCGACTCGAGCGTTCCGCTCAGCTTGGATGACAGGTGGATGGACACAATGGCGCTGCCGTCCGCCCCACAGCGCTCATAGATGTCCATGACGGCGGCCGGCGACGGCTGCGAGGTCGTCGGATGCTCGGGCCGGTTCTCCAGCATGGTGAAGAACTCGGTCGGCGTGATGTCGACGCCATCGGTGAAGTCGTCGGTGCCGAAATGCACGTGCAGCGGCACCACCTCGATGCCGTGCTCGTCAAGAAGGCTCCGGGGCAAATATGCCGTGCTGTCGGTCACGATCTTCACTGCCATGTGAATACTCCCGTCCAACCTCAGCGCTTGGCATCGGATCCGCCGACGGTCGCATCGTTGCCACCGAGCCGAGCGCTATCAAGCCACCCGCCAAATCATACTCCCGCAAACATCGGAGCGCCGCAGCGGCGGTCTATCCGGTCCAGATCCCGGAGTTCTGCCCGACCCTAGTCGCCCGGTGGAATGTACCGATTGGCTAACTCGACATAATCTTCACGCGGCGGGCTGAAGATGTCGAGGACCAGCGCGGGACCCTTTACGGTGCGGGCCCGGTGAAGCACGCCGCCCGGGATGATGAACATGTCCCCTGGGCGGCAGAGCCGGGTCTCGTCGCCGATGGTCAGCTCCATCTCGCCTTCGAGCAGCATGCCGGCCTGTTCGTGCGGATGCTGATGCAAGGGCACCACGCTGCCTTCGTCCAGCTCCAGGCGCGACAGCATGATCCGCTCGCCATGGGGCGTGCGGGCGCGGGCTCCGGGGGCGAGCTCGATTTCCGGATGCTCGGTGGGGTCGACGAATGGCATGGGTGGACTCCGGGTCGGCGGACCGCCCAAACGGGGCGCCATATTGGCGCTGGCGGCCGCACTCTCGCCAGCGAACGGTACTCTACAGGCGGCTGGTCCGTCTTAGCGGGGTAAGCGGTGATTGTCGGGGATCTTCTTGGCAAGCGCATGGCGCTGGCCGCGTCAGGCGGCCTGGACAGCTGCACCATCACCCGCTGGCTGGTCGAAGAGGGCGTGCAGGTCGTCTCGCTGACGGCCGACCTGGGACAGCCGGACGAGGCGAACATCGACGACATCCCCGTGCGCATGCGAGCCGCGGGCGCCGAGGACGCCGTTCTAGTCGATGCACGCGACGCGCTTGCCCGCGCCGGGCTGGAGATCATTCAAACGCAGGCGCGGTATGAAGGCGGCTATTGGAATACCACCGGCATCGCACGGCATGTCACGGTGCAGGCGCTGCTGCCGGAAGTGCAGCGACGGGGCATAACCGTCCTTGGGCACGGCGCCACCGGTCGCGGAAACGACCAGGTGCGCTTCCAACTCGTGACCAACATGCTCGCGCCCGAGGTGCAGGTCTACGCTCCCTGGCGCGACACCGAATTCCTGGAGCAATTTCCGGGTCGTCGGGAAATGATCGTGTACTGCGAGCGGGAGGAGATTCCCATCCGCGCGACGCTGGACAAGCCCTACTCCACCGATGCCAATCTGCTTGGATTGACTCACGAGGCCGGGCAGCTCGAGGAGCTCGAAACGCCGGCCCAGTTCGTGCGACCGGAGATGGGTGTGTTTCCCCACGAAGCCCCTGAGGATGGCGAGCGGATCGCGATTCGCTTTGAGCAGGGCGTTCCAACGGCCATCGACGGACAGTCCATGACGCCCCGTGAGGCCATCGAGCAGGCCAACGCCATTGGCGGCCGGCACGGTGTGGGCATCGGCCTGCACGTTGTCGAGAACCGCTTCGTCGGCATCAAGTCGCGCGGAGTCTATGAGGCGCCCGGAATGGAGCTGCTCGGCACCTGCTACGCCTATCTCCAGCAACTCATCCTGGATCGCCGCGCGCGAGCCGTGTTCGACCAGGCGTCCGCGCAGCTTGCGCGGCAGGTCTATGAGGGCTATTGGTTCGACCTTGCCAGCAGCGCCATGCGGCGGGCCGTGGACACGTTCACGACGCTGACGACGGGCACGATCGTCGTCGACGTCTACCGGGGCCACGTCGCCTATGCCAGCGCGCACGACGTGCCGCACTCTCTGTACAGCGATGCCTCGAGCATGGAAGGCGTAGGCGAATTCGACCACCGCGACTCGGAAGGCTTCCTCGGCGTGCTGGGCGTGAGCGCCCGCGCGCTGAGCACCCAGGGCCACATCGACTCGGACTAGGGAGGCCAATGTGACGCAAGTGGGACACGTCGGCCCGACTTGGGGGAGACCGTGGGCGTAGCGCGCGCCGCAACGGCGTCGGAAGCGGCTCGGCGCTCGTCCCCGGCGGGGTTGCTGGCCATCGCTTTCGCCCTGCTGCTGGGGTTCCAGGCGATCCGGGTATTCACCACCCACACGGTCTGGCTGATCGGCGAGACGTCCAGCCGAGAGATTCTGGCAATCGTGGTGCTCGGCGGGTTTGCCGCCGCCATTCTGGCCTGGCCGCTTACCCGTGCCGTTGGTATCCGGGCGGCGAGCCTTTGGTCGCTGCGATTGCTGGCGGCCGCGGCGGCCGTGGGACAAGTTTCCGCCGTTCCTGGAATCGACTTCGCGGCCGGACTCGCCGGCACCATCGCCCTCGGGTGGTTCCTCGCGTTTCTGCCCGCGTTGGGATCGGCGGCGCCAATGGCTCTCGCCATGGCGCTGGCGCTCGATCTGACCGTTCGCATCGGTTTCGTCACCGTGGACGCGCCGTTCGCGCACCATCCGGCGGCTTCGGCGGTTGTTGCCATCGCGGTTGCCATGGTGGCGATTGGCGCCCCATCAATTGCGCGTCAAGCAAAGCAACTCCCAGGATGGCGCGATGCCTGGCCACTGATTGGGCTGGGTCCCGGGCTGGTGGTTTTCCTGATACTCGGCGGAAACCTGGGCCAGGTCATCGTGGGCGCGGACCTTGACTTCCGCGCCGCGGGCCTGGCGCTGGCTGCCGGCGCTGCAGTGGGCGTCGTCTGGACCTCGGCGCTGATTCGAGCCCGGCCGGCTCAAAAGCGAGTTCTGCTTGGCGCGGCCGCCGTGGTACTCGTAGCGGGGTTCGTGCTTTTCGACGCCGGCCTGCCGGTAGCCGGCTTGGGCGCCGCCGCCGTTGCCGCTGCGTTGCCGGTGCTGCTGGTTCCCATGGTGTTGCGGACGGACGGCTCGAACCGTGTTGCGCCAAGCGTCGTGTCGGTCACGATCGGCCTCGTGGTGCTGGTGGTGCTGCTCTTCGTGTTCTACTCCTTCTACGGACCTGGTTGGGTGCTCTGGGCCGCGGTCATCGGCACGGCGCTTCTGGGAGTTGGCGGATCCTTGAAGCGGTCGCGGGTGGTGGAGGACGAGCGGCGCGCGCGACGGCGCGGCTGGCCGGCGCCGATAGTCGCCGCCGGGTTGGTGCTGCTTCCGGCCGCCGCGGTCGCGGGCACCGCCGCGCCCCCGGACACCGGGCAGTCGGAATCCGACGGACTCCGCGTCGTCACTTACAACATCCGCCAGGGATTCGGAGTTGAAGGCCGATTCGATCTCGAGGCCGTGGCGCGGACGCTCGAGGACAACCCCGCCGACGTGATTGCGCTGCAGGAAGTCGGTCGCGGCTGGGTGATTTCGGGTGCGGCGGACACGCTCACCTGGCTCTCGCAGCGGCTCGACATGCCCTATGTCTATGGGGCGGCGGCGGGTGACCTTTGGGGAAACGCCGTGCTCACCCGGTTGCCGGTACAGAGCACGGTGCATCACTTCGACAATCCGGGGCGAATACCTCGCGGCGCCGTGGAAATTGAGATCGACGCGCCCGGCCTGGCCTACACCATCATCAACTCCCACTTCGATCACGCCGTCGACGGCGGGCCGACCCGCGCGGCGCAGGCACGCACGCTGCTCGACATCTGGGGCGGCCGGTCCCGGACGCTGCTCATCGGCGATTTGAACGCGGAGGTGGACGAAGCTTCGATGCAGCTGGTGTTCGATGCGGGATTCCTGGATCCGGATGCCGGCGGCCCGCCGACATTTCCCGCGGACGGCGAACGCATCGACTACGTGCTGCACACCCGCGACCTCGCGGTGCTTGAGGTCCGCCGGCCGGTCACCGCCGCCTCCGACCACGAGCCGGTGTGGGTGAAGCTGACGCCTCACGCGCTGGCGGCCATTGGATCGCGCTAGCTGATCAGGCGAAAGGCAACACCCAGACGTTCGGCCATCTCGCCGAGTCGTCGGTCGTTGGTCCATAGGAGGGACGGGCTGGCAAGCGCCGCGGCGGTCAGCAGATGGGCGTCGATATACCCGATCCCGCGGCCCATGAGCCGGTGCCGATCGATGAAGGTGAGCACTTCGGCGTCGGCCGCCACCGGTGCACTGGGCAACCCGCTGAGCAGGCTGAGCAACTCAGCTCGATTGCGCAGATTGCCGCAAGCCAGCTCACCGATGACCATGGGGTGAGCCAGGACTCGATTGTCGGACAGGAGCGACGACAGGCGTGATTCGACGCCGCGCAGATGGTCGATCCACACCGACGTATCGACCAGAATCATCCGGCGGCGGTTCTCCGGCGCGGGATTGGCCGTAGCTGCGGTTCGGTTCCGCCCAGCTTTGCCAGGCGTCGGGAGGATTCACGCTCGATAAGGGCGCGCAGCCCTTCGCGCACCAGCGCCGTTCGTCCGTCGATGCCGGTGAGTCGCTGGGCCTCCTTCAGCAGCTGATCATCGAGATTGAGGGTCGTTCTCACTCCTATCCTCCGCTGTAGACTCATGATGCACCATACTATGCATCAAATGATGTCTATATTTGCGCCTATCGGGAACAGGCAGTGCGGGCGCATTCGTCAAGTCTGCGGCGCTTACCTGCTCCGAGCGTCCATGCCTGCCCGAATCTGGTGGCTGACCTCACGGACGACGCATGTTCGGCGCGGATTGGCCGGAAACGATCAAGGTTTTTCCGAGACCATGGAACGATTCCTGCGAAACGCGCGTAGTGTCTAGTGGAATGCTCCGGAGCATGGGCCATGAGGGCGGCAAATGACGGATGAGCAAGCGGTCCTGCGATGCCAGGACGGCGAGCGCGAAGCCTTCCGCCATCTGGTCGAGCGCTATCAGGACGTTCTCTTCGGCACGGCGGTCCTGATGACCGGGGATCGCGCGCAGGCCGAGGAGCACGTGCAGGAGGCCTTTCTCGCCGCCTGGCGTGGCATTCAGGGCTTCCAAAGCGAACGCCCAGTCAAGCCCTGGCTCGTGCGGATCCTCGTGAATACCGTCGTGTCTCAACGCAGACGGCGCGTGGTGTCCACGGTTTCCCTCGAATATGAGAGTGAGGCCGAAGACGCCGCGCGACCAGCCGACGAGATCGAGGCGCAGCACGAGCGACTGGCGATTCGACAAGCACTCGCAGGCCTCAATCCGGAGCAGCGCCAAGTCGTGGTGCTGCGCTTTTTTGCCGGCCTCACGGTTCCCCAGCTGGCCGAAGCCACCGGCGTGCGAGAGGGAACCGTCAAATCGAGGCTGCACCGTGCACTCGGTCAACTTAGAGATCAGCTGACAACGGGCGATGCCAGAGAGGCGTACGGCCATGGCCAGTAACTTTTCGCCAGACCAAGACATGGAGGGCACCCTGCGCCGCCACTTCGCGGCGGAAGCCGACGACCTGCGCGCCCCGACGAATCTCTGGGAGTCGCTGGAAGACCGTCTCGAGCCGCACCCGGCGCCGAATCCCGTCACGCGCATTCGACGCAAGATCCTGGCCGCTGCCAAGCAGAACTGGCTGCCCGTCATGGTCACCGGCGGCGCCGTCGCGGTTGCCGCCTCGGCGGTCTTGGTGGCCGGGAATCTTGGGCAGGAAACGTCCGTCGCCGAAAAGACCGTGGTGGTTACGGAAATCCGGGAGGTGATCAAAGAGGTTCCGGTCGAGACGATTGTGACCAAAGAAGTCGTCAAAGAAGTGCCGGTCGAGACGGTCGTGACCCGTGAGGTCATCAAGGAGGTCCCGGTCGAAGCCGTCGTCGAGAAGGTCGTGACTCAAGAGGTCATCAAGGAGGTCGTGAAGGAAGTCGCGGTCGAGAAGGTGGTGACTCAGCCGAGGGCCGAGGCGATGATGCCGGAGGAAACTCCTGCCCCCGCGGCGACTGCTGCTGCCGCCCCGCCGCCAGCCGCCAGCGAGCCGTACCCCGCCCCCACGGTCCAGCCGGCGGACACAACCTTCCAGGACTACGGAAGGCAGCCGTTCGTCGACACGGCAGAGGACGCGGTTTCGACCTTCAGCCTGGACACCGATCGCACGTCGTACCAGCTGGCGCTCACCTGGGCGCAACAGGGCTACGACATCGAGCCGGACTCGGTGCGGGCCGAAGAGTGGATCAACGCCTTTGACTACGGCTACGCGCTGCCTGCGGACGACTGGGGCTTTGCGATCACCAGTGACCTCGTCGCTCATCCACTGGACGAGCGCAAGCACTTGGTGCGGATCGGGTTCCAGGCGGCGGAAGTCGCCGACGACCGCCCGCTCAATGTGACGCTGGTGCTCGACGCCTCGGGCTCGATGGGCGACGGCAACCGCGTGGACATCGCCCGCGCGGCGGCTGAGGCCATTCGCCAAAGCCTGCGGCCGCAGGACCGCGTGGCGGTGGTGCACTTCACCACGGATGTGATCCACCACCTCACCGTGGACCACCGGGTACCGGACGACTATTCCGTCGAGTCCTCCATTGCGCAGCTGGCGCCGCATGGCAGCACCAACGTGCAGGCGGGGCTGAACCTGGGCGTGCAGCTGGCGAACCGCGCACGCCTCGACCGGCCCGAGGCCACCAACTACGTCATCCTGATGTCGGACGGCGTGGCCAACGTGGACGCGACCAACCCGTTCGCGATCCTGGAGTCGGCCTACGACCGGGACGCGGGCAATCCGCTGCGGCTCATCACCATCGGCGTGGGGATCAACAACTACAACGACGTGTTGCTGGAGCAACTGGCCCAGCACGGCAACGGCTGGTACCGCTACCTGGACGACCCGGGCCAGGCACAGGCCACCTTTAGCCGGGCCAACTGGCTGGCGCTCTCGACGCCGTTCGCGGACCAGACGCGGGCGCAGGTCACGTGGGACCCGGACGTGGTCAAGTCCTGGCGGATCATCGGCTACGAGAACCGGGTGACGTC
>DAOUKN010000194.1:0-4030 GCA_034421255.1 Chloroflexota bacterium
GGCCGCTGCTCCAGCGCACCCGCACGGCTGCCATCGTGGCCGCGACCGGAGCCGATGCCCAGCGGATGAAGTTCTACGACCACCACACGGCGCATGCCACGGCGCTGGCGCCGTGCCCCGGTCCCGACCGGAAACTCGTCTTCACGCTGGACGGCGAGGGCGATGGGTTGAGCGGATCGGTGGCTTGGTACCGCGCCGGACAGCCGCCCGAGCGAGTCGGCTCCGTGTCGCGCAATTCCTCACTCGGGCACATTTACGCTGGGGTGACCGGCCACCTGCGCATGACGCCGCACCAGGATGAATTCAAGGTCATGGGCATGGCGCCCTACGCCCACGCCAGCGCCCGCGACGCATGCTACGACCGCCTGCGATCCCTCCTCTGGGTGGAGCGAGACTCGTCCGGAGCACCCGACATCAAGTCCTCGCGCGGCACGCGCCTCGCGCACAGCTATATCGGCGACTGCTTGCGAGATTTCAGGTTCGATGCCCAGTCTGGCGGCGTGCAGCAACTGTGCGAAGAGATCATCCTGGAGTGGACGGAAGCCTGGGTGCGCCATCTTGGCCTCGACGCCGACGGGGTCGATATCGGGCTTGGCGGCGGCGTCTTCATGAATGTCAAGGCCAATATGCGGGTCGCGCAGCAAGCCTGGGCCCGAACGGTCACGCCGGTTCCAAGTTGCGGCGACGAGTCATGCGCCGTCGGCGCCGCATTTCTGGGGTACGTGGACGTCTGCGCGGCGGCCGGACGCGAAGCGCAATTTCGACGGGCCGACAACCTCTATCTGGGTCCGGCGTGGAGCGACGCCCAGATCAAGCAGACCCTCGATCGCGCTCACACCGAGCATGGGCTCCGGGTGGAACGTCCGGCCGATATTGCCGACCGGACGGCCGCCTTGCTGGCCGACGGCCATGTGGTCGCGCGCTTTCGCGGACGCATGGAGTGGGGCGCCCGCGCCCTCGGCAACCGCTCGATCCTCGCCGACCCCTCCCGGCACGACAGCGTGCGCGAGATCAATGCCCGCATCAAGAGCCGCGACTTCTGGATGCCCTTCGCGGCCACGATTCTCGACGAGGCGGCGTCGACCTATCTGCAGACGCCGCCGACCGCCACCTCACCGCACATGATGCTCGCCTTCGACACCGTGCCGAAGCGCTGGCACGAGATTGCCGCCGGGACGCACCCCTACGACCGCACCTGCCGGGCACAGATTCTCGAGCGCCAAGCGAACCCGGAGTATTACCGCCTGATCGAACGTTTTCGCGATCACACCGGGATCGCCGCCGTGCTCAACACCAGCCTGAACTTGCACGGCGACCCCATGGTGAACTCACCGGACGACGCGCTGCGCACGCTTCTCGACAGCGACCTCGCCTTCCTAACGCTCGAGGATTTCCTTATCAGCAAGCCGACGGCTGCGTAGCCGAGAGATTGCCGGCGCCGCCGCTGCGGCCAGCAGCGCCCAGGCGACGGTGAGGACGGCCAGGACCGTCGCCAGATCGGTCGCGTCCTGCGTCACAGCCGCCGCGGCCGCACCGCCGAGCGGCACCGGCGCCAGATACCAGTGGCGAACGGCCATGACCGCCGCCTGCCAAAGGGCACGCACGACGCTCCCCGCGCTGGCAACCGCCACCCTCGGCACCGTGATCAGGATCACCGCGCCTCCGGCCAGCACCAGGAACGGGAACGCCAGCAACACAGCCGTGCCGGTCGGCGTCAGCCCCCGCAATACCCCGATCGGCACGCCCGCGTCCACGGGTACACTCAGGTGAACCGTCGCCACAAACAGCCAAATCGCGAGCGCGGCCAGGCCAATTAGGGCGGTGACGACGGCAACGACGCGCCCGTAAACGCGCACGAGCAGCACGGTCGCCATGGCGCCGCCTAGCGCCCCGAGCACCGCCACACCGGCCGCCACGGCCACCGTCCATCCCTCAATCGCCGCCACCACGGATTCCAGATGTCGCACCGGCGGCACGCGCTGGAACATTCGGTGGCCCAGCGCGAGAAAGCCCCGCAGCGGCTCTCCCATGATCGTCAGCTGCGTCCGCGCCGTCGGCTCCCCGATGTCCGCTCCCCGCAGCACCACGCCGCCGCCCGGCGCCTCCAACACGCGCACCGCCAGGCGGTAGCCCGCCCCGTCCGTCGGCACTGGAAACGTCGCCACGTACTCCCGCATCTCCGGCTCCGTCAACCGCAGCCGGTCCGCCCACAGCACCAGATCGTCCCGCTCCAGCCGCACCTCAAGCATCGCCGACCCCGCCACATTTGCCGTCGGCTGCACGTCAAATCCGACAAACAATTCCGGTCCAGCCTCCGGTCGAACCTCCTGGCTCAGGCTCCACCCCGGCAGCAACGGCCCGATGCGAAACGGCTCCCCCTGCACACCGCCGACGATCAACGGTCCCGCCGGCCAGCCCAGGGCCGCCACCACGCTGAGAACGGTCAACACCGCCCAAACTATCGGGGCAATCGGGCGTCGGCGCGCCGACTTCATCGCCGCCACCACCGGCGCGGCACGGGCGCCCATCCGATTACGATCATGCTGCCCAGAACGACCAGATTCGTCATCAGAATCCAAAAGTAGCCCGCGTTTGGCGTGAACGACACCGTCACCTCATCGCCGGGCGCCAGGTCGGCGAACCAGCCGTTGAAATGCCCGTCCAATACGACATGACGCGCCGCGCTCACTTCCTTGCCGTTGATGTGCAACACCCAGCGCGGGTCGAACCGCTCGTCCAGCCGCACCAGCCGCTCGCCGGCCTCCCCGGCGTACTCAGCCGCGGCCCAGCCGCGTTCGTCACCGGTCAGGCTAAGCGCACCAACACCGGCAGTGGTTCGTTGTGCCTCATGCGCGAGGACCACGGACAGGCCATGCGGCAACGGCGACACCTCCACCCCGAGCAACTCGAACCGAAGCCCCGGCAGTCCCTTGCGAATGTGCGCGACATCAAGAGTCGCAACAGACGCTCCGGGATCAAGCGGGACCTCGATCCGCACCTGCCGGTTGACTTGATAGGCCACTTCACGCTGAAAGGTGTAGGTGATGTTTGGATGCAGCTGTTCGCCGATCAAGTGGACGCCGTCGACTCCGGTGTCAACGCGACCAACAAAGGCAAC
This sequence comes from Chloroflexota bacterium, assembly GCA_034421255.1. Classification (GTDB taxonomy): domain Bacteria; phylum Chloroflexota; class UBA11872; order UBA11872; family UBA11872; genus JAJECS01. The sequence continues at coordinate 3,119 of DAOUKN010000194.1, forward strand.
GATGCGTCCGTCGGAAGGCACCGTGGCTTCCACACGAACCGAGCCGTCGCACACGGCCGAGTCACACGGCTGAAAGCCCTCCGCCGCGAGCGGTTGGTGGGTCACGCTGACAGTCGGCTCGGGCGGCGGCGGACTCCGCAGCACCAGCCGGTGCAGGCCCGCACTGAGCTCGACTTCGCCGATGAGAATGTCGAAACCGGCCTCGGTCTTTGCGCGCTCCAGCGGCACCGGTGCGCCATCGATACTGAGCGTTGGCTCAAGACCGGGCTGGGCGGCGAGCCGCACCGTGTAGGCGCCGGAGCGAGCCAGGCGGAAGGTGCGCTCGCCGCCGGTCGTGCCCAGGTCCGGCAGCACCGAATAGACCGGAAGTTCGCCAAGCGCCTGCTCCGCGGCGCGCTCGGCGGCCGCAATGTCCGCCGACGTGAGCAGACCCAGCTGCGACACCGCGTTGAGCCCGAGACCGTCGGCGCGCACCTCCATTGTGTGGGCGCCGCCGCCGCTCGTCGGCGCCTCCACCCGCGTCCAGCGATAGCCGTACCCCGCCTCCTCGCGCGTCTCAATCCGCGCCACCGATCGGTCGTTGAGCCAGACTTCAAGGGCGCTGCCCTCCGGGCTCACGAAGTGGCGGATCCACAGCTCATCGGTCGCGCCGGACGTGTCCATGGTGACCGTAAAGGCCACACCGTCGGCTCGAGTCAGCAGCCCGCGCGTCATGTCCGCGATCTCGGGATCGGCATACCACCAGGCGTTCTTATACGGGGCCACCCAGTCCAACGTGGCGTTGGGAACCTCCGGCCACACCTGATCCGCCGGACTCGCCAGTGCGCCCTCGGGCAAGTAGTTGGCCGTGAGATCCATCGGGTCGGCACCCAGCCAGATTTCTGACGCGTCGTGAACGGCGCCGCCCGGAGC
>DAOUKN010000195.1:0-7462 GCA_034421255.1 Chloroflexota bacterium
GCGTTCCCCGGCGTGCCGGGCGTCGTGGTCGGCTGGGTGGTGTCGCTGGTGCTGGCCGCGGTGGTCACCCGGCAGCTCGCGCTGCGGACCCTGCGGCCCGGCTGGCAGGTTGCGGTGGTGTGGCTGGCAGTCTTCGTCGTCGCGCTGGCGGCGCGCCAGCAGTACTGGATTCCCGACGCGATCGTGCACACGCCGCTCAGCGCCTCGCTGATGGCGGGCGACTTTCCGCCGCGGTTTCCGTGGACGCCAGACCTGCCGGCGATCTACCACTTTTTGCCGGAGCTGGCGATCGGGGCATTGAACGTCGGCTTCGGTCCGGGGCTCGTGCTCACCACGGAGATCGTGGGCGCGTTCGTCGCCGCGGGCTTGGCGGTACTCGTGATGGCCGTGGCGGCGGACCTGGGCGCCAGCCGACTCACGATGGCTGTTGTGCTGCCGCTGCTCCTGTCGCCCGGGCTGTGGACGCTGGTGCTGGCCGGCGACCGGCCCGCAGCGGTGCAGGTGGCGATACCTGTTGGAGCGCCCGCGGCCGGACTGCGGGCGGCACTCGGCTCGCTGTATGTGCCGGACCTCGCGGCGGCGGCACAGTCACCGGTGGAGGCCGCGCCGCCCAACATCATCAACCCACACTTCCTGTGGTCGCATGGCCTGGCCGTGACGGCGGCTCTGCTGGCCACGGCGCGAGCGCGACACCCGCTGACCGGCGCCCTGGTTCTGGCGCTGGTGATCTCCGCCCTGTCGGCGATCGACGAAACCGTATTCGTCGCCCTGCTGCTGGCGCTTGGGACCTACGCCGCCGCGTGCGCGCTGCTCGACCGGAGCCACTGGCGGCGCCAGGGTCCGATTGCCCTGGCGTTGGCGGTCGGAACCGGACTCGCGATCGTGCAGGGTGGGGTGCTCTCCGATCTGAAATTTCATGCGCCAACGGGTCTCGACCTGGCTCGCTGGCGCGTTCCGGCGCCGGAGCCGGCGTGGCTTGGCGGCGTGCGCACCATCGGCGGCGGACTCGGCGCCCTCACCATTGGGACCGTTGGCATGCTGATCGTGAGCGCGGCCGCGGCATATCGGGCCAGGTCGACCGTCTTGGCAATTCTGGTGGCAATGGCGCTGGCGTTGTTCGCGGGATTCGTCCTGGTCCACTTTCCAGCCTCACCGGCGGACATTGCCCGTCTGGAGGGTCATGCCATCAATCTGTCGGCGATTGCGCTGGCCGTCGGGCTTGCCGCCGCCGCGACCCGTCTGCGACGCCGCGCTGCCATGTACGGCGGCGGCCTGCTGGTCGCCGGTCTGATCGTCTGGCCAACGACGGCGGACTCGGTCGGCAGGATCGCCGAAGCGATCGCGGACGGCCCGCAACTCTACGTGGGCGGCACGCGCCCGACCGAGGGGCGTGGGTCATTCTCCACGCGATCGTCAATGGACGCCGAAATCGCGGAGCGGCAAGCGCTGCTCGACGCCATCTCCGCGGCGGCAGCCCCGGGCGAGCGAGTCCTCACGGCTCAGGTCATGGTCGTGACGTCGGGAACCGGGCAGCCCGCCCCACTGGGATATGCCGAATGGCCGCACTACCTGGGACTGCATGGGCCTGAATATCGGGATGCCCTGCGATTCCTCGACCGCGCGGCATTGAACGAGCTGGGCATTGATTTCGTTCACGTCGACGCGGCCATGCTCAGCGTCATGACCGACGACGCGAAGCGTCGCCTGCAATCTCCGTCGGAGTTTCAGTTGATCTTCCAGGACACAGGTCCGCATATGGATGGGCTCTACACCGTCATTCCGCAGTCGGCGGAGACACGCGGCCCGGAGCCTTCCAGCTTTCGCGCCTTCGCCGATCTGGCCGCGGGTCGTCGAGTGCTGATCTCGTCGGCGCTCCACCCACTGAGTCGCCTGCCGCTGTTTTACACCCTTCGCTCGAGCGACAGCCTCTTCGGCCAGTGGGGCGATCCGGGACACTTCCGGCGCGACGTTCGGATCCGGCCTCCGACGGGGGCGCCGATCGACCTGATCGTGCTTCCGGACACTCTCTATCCATCGCCCCTCGATCCGGTCCATCGAGTGGCCGTCTGGACTCACGACCGGACCCGGGTCTACGACGTGGCGGCGCCGGTATCAGGCCGGGCGCCCGCGCCTCCGATTCGCGTCGACGGCCATACACTCCTGGGTGCGTCCGGAATCCAAATCACCTCGCTGCCCGGGTGGCCGGATGACTGGACCGGCACCGACTGGGTGCTCTACCGGGAAGCCGAGCCGGCCGCCGGCGTGCCGGCCATCCTGACGCGCGGCGAACGTTGGTTTCCGGGGCAGCTCGCGCCAGACCAACCGGGACAGCGCGTGGCGATTCGATTCAATGCGTCGGCCGGTCGGCTGGAACACTTGGGCGCCGACGGCGGCTGGAACGCCGTGGGCGATGCCCGCGACCCGCTCCCGCCCGGATCCTACGTCCTGACCCTACGCTTCTCGACGCACGGACGTCCGGTGTATTTCGTGCCGATTGCCGTGCTGTCGTTAGGGGATGACGCAGCGCGAGACCGGGTGTTCGCTCTCTAAGGCTCCGCCGGGCCGTGCGCAGCATCGAGTCCATACTGCTGGACGATCACGTCGACGTTGCGCTCGGAAAAGCGACGCTCGGCGGCGACACGGGTGCGCCGACGGATCTCGGCCAGGCCGGCGCGATCCGCCAGCATGTCCTGCACGGCCGCCATGAACGCTTCGGCGGTCGGCTCAACGAGCCGGCCAATATCGGGCGTGACCGCTTGGCGCAGTCCGCCCAGATTGCTGGCGACGATGGGCGTACCGGCGCCGCTTCCCTCAAGCACCACGATTCCGGCGGCTTCCTCGTACTGCGACGGCACCAACAGCAGGTCGGCGGCGGCGTACATTGACGCGATGGTGTCGAGGCGAGTCGTCGGTGGCCCCGAGGGATCCTGCATCAGCGTCAAGTTCGGCAACGACGTTGAAGCCTCCACGGCCTCGGCTCCCATGTCGCCTTCGGCGCCGAGCATCCGAAATTGGACGTTGGGCAGCCGCCGCGCGAGATCGAGAACGATGCCGACGCCTTTCTTCCGGAGGAGTCGGCCCACAAACAGACAGGTGGGCGCCGACTCCGGCCACCCGAGTTTCGCGCGAGCTTCGACCTGGCCGCGCGGCCGAAACACCTCCAGGTCGACCCAGTGCTGAAAGGCGCTGACGCGAACGGGATCCAGGCCGATGGCCAGTAGCTCCTGGCGGGAAGCCTCGCTCACGGTCAGCACCCGATCGGCGCGCCCGAGCAGGGAGCGCACGGCTTGCGCGAGCAGCCGGCGCTGCCGCAGCTCATAGATGGCATGCATGCTGACGACGATCGGCTGTCGCGCGCCCGTCCAGCGCATCCCGATGGCCGCCACGGCGGCGGCCAAGCCGTGCGCATGGATGACGTCGAAACTGTCGCCATGGCGGAGTCGGTGTCGGACGGCGCCCACCAGCAGGCCGGGAACCAGGTAGGCAAACACCAGCGGCGCGTAGGGCTCGATGCGCGGATGCCATCCCCGCCCAAACCACGGAATGCGGATGACTTCGCCGTTCGGAAGCGGTTCGCGCGCCGGGGCCTTGACCGGAGCGACCAGCGGCTGGTGCGTGAGGAGCGTGGCGCGGATGTTCCGCCGCCCGAGCGCGGCGATGAGGGCGTCGATGTGCGTCTCGACCCCGCCACGATTGGGCGAGGCGAACGGCGACAGCATGAGCACCCGCCGACGGTTGCCGGAGTGGGTGTTCCGCGCCGCAGGTGTCATGTGATTGCGGCCGGTCCGTGCAGCAGGCCGAAAACGACCGCCGTCGCCATGCCACCGCCCACCGCCACGGCCGCCGAGCGTCCAAAGCGCCGGTGGTGCAGCGAGGACTGCGCGGCGCTTCCCATCACCATGCCCACCAGCAGGGCAACAGCGCCTCCGATTGCCAGGTAGAGCGGCGATTCGGTTGCCTGCACGCGCAGTCGGGTGAGCGCGCCGGCGTTGCCGGCGGCTGAGAAGGCCAGATCGACGTCAACCGGCGATCTGCCGAGCCGATCGACAAGCTGCCCGCCCGCGTATGCGTCGTTTCCCGTCGCCCCAACGTAGAGCTTCGCCGGACTGTCTTCGAGCGCGACGACCCGAATGGCAAGCGGTCCGGCCGGAAGGTCAACCGACGCGATCGCGATTGACACCGCGCAAAGTTCAGCGCTCGGCGGCGCCTCGAAGCGAGCCGACCGGAGCGGCACGCCGTCCACGGCGCGCAGGAGATGAATGTCCGCGTGGGCTGCCGGACCGCCATCACTCCGCGCCCAAATGGTCAGGGTGTCGATGGGGCCGCCGGAGAAGGCGACCGACTGCGTGATCGAGCCGACGAGCGGTCCGAGCCCAAAGCTCGGCGACACCGGATTCCTGGCGGTGGTCAGCGGCTTCCATCCCAGACCCGCCGCTGCCCCCACCATCAACGCCAGCCCCGTGGCGAGCAGCCACACCGCCAGCTTCATGGGCGCCAACCACGTCGTCGCGGTCGATGCGGCCACAGCGTCCATGCGCCCCACGCAAAGAGCCCGGCCCACGCTAGGGCGTGTCCCGCCAGCAACGCCTGGTGCAGGCGGTATTCGAGCACCAGACGGCCCGAGGCGCCGGCCTCCGTGCGGACGCGCAGCAGGTCACGTTCGGACGGTTCAACCGTCGCGGCATAGCCCGGCACGTGGGCGGTCCAGAGTGGGTCCCAGTGTTCCTGCGTGAAAATTTCGCGCGCATGCTCCCCGGCTGGCGGCAGGTCGATGACAAGGCGATGCATGCCCTCGCGCTTCCACGGTAGCTCAATCGGCCCGCCGGCACCTGCCACGTAGACCCAGGGATACGCGGGCTCGACCGTGCGAAACACCTCGTAGTAGTCCGCGGTCAGATCCGGCACAAGACCGTCGGTCCGGCGCAGCGATTGGGCAAGCTCGCGACCGCGGAGGGTGCCCGTTGGAACCAGCACCCGGGAGACGCCGTGAGCGCGGAGGGTATCGGCAAGTTCGGGCGCGCCGGCCTCGACCAGCGACACGAGGCGGTCGCCGACCAGCGAGTTTTCCGTTGCATAAGGCGTGGTGACGGCCAGCGTCTCGATGGTGTGCAAGACACGGCGTTGTTCAGACCAATCCGGGAACCGCAACGGCCACACGGCTAGAAGCGTGCGCGAGTCGGCGGCCGCATTGCGACGGTCGATTTCCATCGGCACCGTGCGGAAGGAGGACGGGAATCGCTCGGGCACGAGGCTCAGAGTCCGATCGTCCCAGAGCATGCGGTGGACTCCCGGCACGATGAAGGCTGCGAGCACTAGTCCAAGGACTGCCGTCTGGATAGGGCCGACGGCAGGCAGACGGCGCGGGGCCATTCGGACGAACGTCGGTGGCGCGAGGGCAAGTCCGGGCAGGTAGGCGAGGGCAAGCGCGCCGGAGAGCTTGTCCGGTTCCCTGAGCGCCCAGCCGAACGGCGCATTGGCGGCAACGGCCAAGTAGCCGGGACGCAGCGCCTCGTGCCAGCTGGCAATCTGAATGAACGCCGTAGCCCCGCCTACGACCGCGGCGTATCCCAGCATGCGGCGCTGACCGGGCTGTCGCCAGAACGCCAGCGCCAGCGCGGCAGCGGGGATCAAGGCCGCCAGGCGCCACCCCGGCAAGGCTGTGGTCTCGGGCTTGAGGCCACGGCCGAAGAACGTGTGCCCCGTCAGCGTGAGGGTGTCGATGACGGTTTGGCCGCTCTCGAGCACCGGCTGGACATCGGTTCCTTCGGCGTACCTGGGTCCGGTGGGTGACCCGCCGGCTGCCGTGACCAGGAGCGGCACCAGGATGAAGGCGGCGAATATGGCAGAGCCGCCGAGGAACACCAGAGCGGTTGCGCCGATCGGAAGACGGGACGTGCGAGTCGTGACGGCGGCGTAGACGAACCATCCGAGGCCGATGAGGCAACCGATCGCCAGGTAGTGCGGCGAGGTCGCGACAGCAAAGGCCAGCACCGCGGCGGCCGCCAGCGCCCGGTGCGCCCGGGATCGGGCATCGGACGCGCGCGTCGCCGCCACGACGAGGCCGAGCACCAGCGGCAGCAGCACGGCGCTGACGTGGACGCCAAACTGCTCCCATCGAGCCAGCGTCCAGGGATTGAGCGCCCAAAACAGCCCGGCAAGCACGAAACCGAGACGAAGGGCGACCGGATGCTCGGAGCGAATCCGGGGACCCGTGGCCAAGCGTGCACCAAAGTAGCCAGCCAGAAACCCCAACAGATGCCAACTCAACCAGTGGAACTTTCCCGCCACTTCCATCGACAGGTCAAAGGCTTGAACGAGGTAGCCCCAGGGCAGGTAGGTATAGGTGCGCAACATGTCGACAAGCGTGCTGCCGTGGGACGTTTCCCAGGCACTGGTGTAAGCGCGGGTCCAGAATTCGCCGGCGATCGGATATCCGAGGTCGCCCTGGATGATCTCGCCCGGAGTCGCCACAACGCGCCAGGCAGCCGCGAGGGTGACGAGCAGGCCACTGAGAATCCAAATCCAATCGCGCGCGAGTTGCCGGCGCCCGAGCGTCATGAGCGAAGCCCCACCCACGAGTTTTGTGGGAGGACGGGGTGTGAAGCGCGCGCTCGCCGCGCGCGCCCGGATCGCATGCCGCCGCTCAACACAAGCCCTCTCCGATATGATCCCGCGTGCCACCCCCATAGCGAGGCTATGTCTCGACCCTTAGAACGAGTGCGCAGCACGAATCCCTACATTGCCGTGTGCGTGGGAACGCGACCAGAGTTGATCAAGGTCTGGTCGCTGTTCGCTCCCGCCAAGGCCGCGGGGCTCAACCTTCGCCTGATTCACACGGGGCAACATTATGACCTGGAGATGGATCGCGATATTCGGGACGAACTTGCGATGCCCCTCCCGGCCGTGCACATTGGCGTTGGGTCAGCGGATCATGCCACGCAGACTGCGAATGTCTTGACGGGCCTTGAATCGGTGCTGGGCGACGACCTGCCGTTGGCGGTGCTGGTGCAGGGCGACACCAACTCCGCGATGGCCGGCGCGCTGTGGGCGTCCAAGCGCGCGATTCCGGTCGGCCACATCGAGGCAGGCCTCCGCAGCGGCGACCGGGCGATGCCCGAGGAGCTCAATCGCATCCTTATCGACCACCTCGCCGACTGGCTCTACGCCCCAACCGCCGCGTCGGCGGCAAATCTGGCGCGCGAGGGAATTCCGGCCCATCGGGTCGTGGTGACGGGGAACACCGTGGTGGATGCCCTGCTGCACATGACGGACCGGCTGGACGACAGCGGCAGCCTGCATGACTTCGATGTCACACCGGGTCGGTTTGCTCTGGTCACACTCCACCGCCCAGCGAACGTCGACGATCCGGTTGCGCGACGCGAAGTCCTGGAGGCCATCGACTCCGTGCGACGCGAGCACAACCTGGCGATCGCCTTCCCAATACATCCGCGCACCGAACGTC
>DAOUKN010000196.1:0-2115 GCA_034421255.1 Chloroflexota bacterium
GACCCGGCGCAGCTTTACGTGGGGTTTCTGGCCGAGGCGCCCAGTGCGGCGCGCATTGCGGAGTTGGACCCTGATCGGTCGCCGCCGGATGCCTTCGAAGTGCGGGGACGCGAGGTCTATCTGCACTTTCCGAATGGCACGGCGCGTTCGAAGCTGACGGTCGACTATTTCGACCGTGTGTTGGGGACGACGATCACGATTCGCAACTGGCGAACCGTTCGGAAGCTGCACGAAATGGCCGGCGGCAACTGAGTCGAGCGAACGGCGGTGCGAGGCCGGATGCCCCGAGTGGCTGGATTCCTGCCCCGTATCGAGTACGGGGCAGGCATTCCGCCGGAATGGCGCATGGGTCGGCTGCCGGGTGGCACCCCGCGGTAGTGCAACCTATGGGAATCGAGGACATGACCCCGTCGGATTTGTGCTGCGGGAACGGTGGGGCCTAAAGTGCGGCAACCTCCATGCCGCCGGAGGTGGCTGCGGGACCAAGATGTCCGCCGCAGCCTCCACATCAAGGTGAGGTGCGTATGACGGATCGCATCGCCGACCGCGGGTTGGTCAACGACCCGGTCTACATCACCGACCTGAGCGCCGTGCAGCCGGCGGACGCCGTGGGCCCGGTGCCTGCCTTTCACCGCTGGCGCGCGATGTCCTACAACGCCGGCGACCTGAGCGGCCGGATGCTGCTGGCGGGTCCCGAGACGGCCGCGCCGAACGTGACGCTGGACCTGAACGCGAGCGGCTGGCATGCGATCTCCCTGGGTGTGATGCCGCCGCCGGGCTACGAGAGCGCGCGGCTATGCGTGACGGCGCGGCTGAGCGGCGACACGACGCCGACGATGCTGACGGCGCAGCCGGCGCATCCCGAGATTGGGCACGACCTGCAACTCGTCGAACTGTATTGGCGCACGGCCGATTTGACCGGCCAACAACTGGTGCTGGGGCAGCCGCAGTGGCAGACGGCGCCGGTTGACGAGGTTGGCGCGTGGCGGTCAGAGATCGTGCGCATTGCTTATGTCAAGCTAGTGCCACTCACCGACGCCGAGGTGGCCGAGGCGCAGGCCGAGCGGCAGCGCACCGACTCCCGACGGCTCTTCGCCCACCAGGACGCGCACGGACCGCACTACCTGTGGCGGTTGAACGATGCCGAGGGCATCCGGCGCGAGATCGAGCCCTACCGTCACACCGACTTTTCCCGCATGTATTGGGAAGCCGGCGAAGGCGACATCAGCTACTACTTCAGCAAGATCGCGCGCTGGTGCACGTTCGACGAGGCCGAGGACTTCGCCCGCGTGGGCGACCGTCTGCACGCCGAAAGCTGGCGGGAGTTTCGCGAGCTGGGCGTGGACCCGCTCGATGTCGCCATCGAGCATTGTCACGACGTCGGGATGGAGATTCACGCCTCATACCGGGTCGCCGGCTTCCTGTACCCACCGCCGATCGATCACTTCAATCTCGGGGACACGTTCGCCGCGGCGCATCCGGACTGGCGCGGGGTGGACCGCAACGGCCAGACGACACCGCGCATTGCCTATTCCTATCCCGAGGTGCGGGCATACGTGGTGTCGCTGCTGCGCGAGATGGCCGAACGGCCCATTGACGGCGTGTGTCTGCTCTACAACCGGCGCCTGCCGCTGGTGGAGTACGAGCCGCCAGTGGTCGCGGCCTTCAAGGACGAACACGGCCTCGATCCGCACGCGCTGCCGGCGGACGACGAGCGCTGGCTGCGGTTCCGCGCGCGCGAGCTGACCCTGTTCATGCGCGAGGTGCGGCAGGCGATGGATGAGATGGGCGCGGCGCACGGCAAGCGGCTCGGCGTGTCAGCCGTGGTGATGAGCAGCGAGCAGGAGAACCTTCAGAACGCGATCGACCTCGGGGCCTGGGTCGCGGAGGGAATTGTCGACACGCTGATTCCCTACACCTCGGCGCCCGGCGGCGACTCGCACGCGGTGTCGTGGGAGGAACCAACGGATCTGTCGTATTTCGTGGACCTGGTTTGCGGGACGGACTGCGTGCTGGCGCCGGGGATGATGCCGCGCCACCGCTCGCCCGAAGACGTGCGCCGCCAGGCCGCGGGCATCTACGGCGCGGGCGCCGATCACCTGTTTTTCTGGGATG
>DAOUKN010000197.1:0-13534 GCA_034421255.1 Chloroflexota bacterium
TCGGCCACGAGCTGCCCCCAGGCTCGGCGACTCTCGCGTCGCTCGCGATAGACCAGGGGGCCTTGCGCGGCGTCCGGCAGCGGCGTTGCGGGATCGGCCGTGGCGAGCGCGTGCAGCAGAAACGCGTCCTTCTCCAGCACCACGAGCTGGCGTCCGGCGTTTCGCGCCGCGTCGAGAAAGGTGTCGAGCCGCTCGAAGTTGCGCGGGCTGAAATCGCCCACCACGAGCCCTTCGGCCTTGCCGACGGCCTCATGCACGCTCTGTCGAACGCCCTCCTCGGTGGCGGCGGGGCCTTCGGATGAGGCTTGGGTTCCCTCACAGATCAGCAGCGCCAGGTCGAGGGCCTGCAACTCGTGGGCGAACTGTCGGGTGAGATCTCCACCGTGACCGTGCATGCGGATGTCGCCCGAATACGCGATCCAGCCAATCGACGTCTCAATGGCGAATCCATGCCCGCCGGGGATCGAATGGTCGACCGGAAAGGCGCGGACGCGACGACCGTCGATTGCTCCGCCGAACGGCGCCGTGCCGCGCAGCGTCCAACCTGCCGTCTGCTTGTTGAAATGGGGCGTCTTCCAGAAGCTCTCAGCCGCGTCGGTCCAGGTGTCGCTGTCGATGAGACGCCAGGACCGCTGGTCGCCCGATGCCCGCTCGGTCTGGAGCACCGCGCCGTCGGCGACTCGTGGCCGGACGATGACGGTCTCGTTTTCCAGGCCGGTCTGGCCGCAGTCCTGCATCCCTTTCACGATCAGCGCGGTGACGGCACTGCTGACGATCGGGATGCCGGACTCCAGGAATGACAGGTGCCCGTGATGGTCTTGATGCGCGTGCGAAAGCAGCACCGCGCGCGGTCGCACGTCGTTCCGATAGCCAGCCTGATTCCTTGCGTGAGTCCAGAAGGCTCTGACCTCCGGCAATAGCTCGAGATCCGGCCGGTACAGGCCCTCCAGCGGCGGCAGAAGCCCGGTTCGCAGGAAGTCGAACGCGCCGGTCGTGGTGCGCGGGGTGAGGAACTCCTCGAAGTAGCGAGCGTGGTCGCCAAACGACTTCCCGAAGTCGAGCAGCACCTGCCAGTCGCCGTCCTCCAGCAACAGCTTGTTGCCGCCGATCTCGCCGATGCCGCCCCATCCGGTGACCCGCACGGACATGGGGCTATGCCGGGCGCCCGACGCGTGCGCCACCCATTGCGTGAAGCTAGCCGCTCTGGCTGAGGACGGCCGGATTCTGGACGGACCGCGGCGGATTGCCACGCAGCACGTGGGCCACGTCGTTCATGGCCGCCTCTGGACCGAAGGCGTGCATCTCGTCGGATTCGCCGGCGTGGTGCGGCGTGGTGACGACGTTGGGCATCGAGAGCAGTGGGTTGTCGTGGGTGGCCGGCTCAACCTCGAACACGTCGAGCCCCGCGCCGGCAAGTGTTCCCGCCTGGAGCGCGGCTACAAGCGCCGCCTCGTCCACGATCGGCCCGCGTGCGGTGTTGATGAGAAACGCGCTGGACTTCATCGTGGCCAGGGCCGCCGCGTCGAACATGTGATGCGTGCTCGGATTGAGCGGTGCGTGGATCGAGAGGTAGTCGGAGCGGCGCAGCAGGTCGTCGAACTCAACGGGCTCGACATCCATATGGCGCATGACGCTGGGGTCCATATAGGGATCGCAGGCGATCACCGACATGCCCAACACCTGGCACCGCAGGGCCATGGCCTGCGCGATGTTGCCGAACGCGAGCAGGCCCAGCGTGAGCCCGCGCAAGCGGGGCCACGGATCCGCGGCGTCGCAAATGTCGTAGCGCGAGAGCGGCAGGCGCTCGTGGATTTGGCGATAGGCGAAGCCGAGCCGCCGGTAGCAGGCGAGCAGGAGCATGAGGGCGTGGTCGGCCACTTCCTCGATGCAGAGGTCGGGAACGTTGCCAACCGGCACGCCGTGCCGCGTGGCCGCTTCCAGATCCACCGTGTCCACACCGTCCGACCAGCAACACACGGCGTCCAGGCTCGCGCCGGAGGCGAAATACGGGTCAACCATTTCGTGGCCCTGCACCACGACGACGTTCGCCTCGGCAAGGGCGGCGCGGCGAATCGCGGCGTCGTGCAGGTCGGCGTGCCGGATAGTTCCGCCCGCCTCCTCGACGACCTGGCGATGCTGCAAGAGCATCTTGTGCTGCGGCTCGGGGACTAGGACGACGCGCTCGGTGGTCATGACGGGCTCCGGCGAGCGATGGGCGCCGCTAGCGTACGCCACCGGAGAAAAACGCTGCGACGGAAGTCAGCCGCTGTCGACGGGCTGGTCGACGTCGAGCAGGTGGACCCAGGTGTGGCCGGGCCGCAGCTCCAACGGGTCGCCGCGCGTTGTCTTGAAGCGCGTGACCGCCTTGGCGTTGGGTCGTTCCCACGTGCCCTGGATCCGCAAGCCATCGCGAAACACGGTCACCGGGCCCGATCCGGTCGTGGGAATCGCCAGCGAGAGATTGCCGAGCGAGTCCTCAATGAAGGCCGTGACGCGCACGTCAACGTGCTGAATAACCACATTGGCGACGGCTATAGGCTCCTCATTCGCCGCGTCAATGTCTGGAGCGCCGGCCAGCGAGCGTCGCCACTGGCCGATGGCCGGGTCAAAGCTGTAGCGCACTTGAAAATAGGTCTGCGGACCCGGTGGAATGGTGATCGACCGCACGGCGCCCAGACCCTGCGAGTCTTTTGTGAACTCCAGGCCTTCGATCCAGCGTCGGGTCGAATAACGGCGGGCGCCGAACTCGCGCAGGCTGGCCAGGCTCGCGTACACATTGAACGGCGACGGGCGGCTCGACAGACGCGTGTAGGGGCGGTCCCCGGCGTAGTAGAACTGGTCCACGTCGGCCGCGGCCGAAGCGCGCAGGTCTTGCATCACCGGCGGGCTGGCGCCGACGTGTGCAAACAGCGCATCGAATTGTTGGACGAGGTCGCGGTCGACAAACCGCGCGCTCCGGATCGGGCCCACGAGGTCGATGTCGCTGTCCAGGAAGAACGCGGTGTAACGGGTCACCGAGCCTTCGGTCACGTGCTCGTAGACGATGCCGGCCTGGCTCAGGCCGCTTTGCGGCCTTGCCCCAACCGCGTTGTCGATCTTGACCGCGACCACGCGACGGTCGAGCGCCTCTGCCGAGATTGGCAGGCCGGTCAACGGCGACCGCAGGGGAGACGGGGTTGGAGTCGGCGTTGCCACCGGGGTTGGCGTCCCAACTGGCGTCGGGGTCGCGTGCGGCGTTGCGGTTGGAGCGGCCGTTGGCCGCGCCACGGCAACGGCCGTGGGCCGGGGAGCCGCTGTGCCCGGCGCCGCAGTCGCGACGGAGGTTGTGGGTGCCGTCGGCGATTGAGCCGCCGGGGGTGTTCCAGGTGCGGTGGCGACCGTCGGCGCAGCCGTTCGAATCGCCGCCGGCGCCGTTGTGACTGACTCTGCCTGTCCCGTTGGCGGCGCGGTTACGGCCGGCGCGCCTACCGCGGTTGGCGCCGGCGCCACGACCGTCGATGTCTGGGATGCAACTGGATCCGCAGTGCCCGGTGCGGCCGGGGTTGACACCTGGGTGGCGGGCGGCGCCGTCGGCTCCGCCGACGCCGGGGCAATCGGCGTGGTCTGTGGGTCCGGAGCGCCTTCGCCGCACGCCGCGGCCAGGGCCGTCGCCGCCACGCCAACCGAGGCGCGCAGGATGGCGCGCCGTGAACTTCGACGCTGACCACGAGCCGCTCGCAAGCGACCGGCATTGCCCTTCCGACGACCGTCGAACATGCGGCTATTCACGGTTGGAGGAGACGTGCAACTTGAACGTGCCCGCAAGCTCGTGCGCCGAAATCAACGCGATGCGATCGCCGGAAGTGACGGGGGACTCCAATCGAAGGCGGTTCGCAAGGTCTTGCACCGTGTCGCGTTAGCGCGCGCGCCCCCGTGCGCCGCCAAGCGCCTCGCGCACGATGATGTCGTCGATCAGGCGTTCCACCGGCGCCAGGTCATCCGTGTACACCACGATCGACTCCCGCACGGCTCGAAGTCGCCATGGGCGGTCTGCGATTACTTCGAGGACGGGATCGTCGGTCGCCAGCACGGCGGCGTGGAGCTCTTCGTCGGAGATTGGACGCAGGGCGCCGTAGATCAGGCTGTTGTTGTAGCCCGTGGGGAGATCGAGCACGTAGATGTAGGGGAAGACGGCCCGCATCGTGGACGAAAGGACGTCGACGAGGCGGAAGTCTTGTCCGGTGCGCCCGGCATTCAGCGCCAGCACGCCGTTCGGGCGCAGGTGATCGCGGGCCTCCTGGAAGAACTCACGCGTCACCAGGTGAAACGGGATGTAGGGCTGGCGGTAGGCATCGACGGCGATGACGTCGTAGCGGTCGTCCGAATGCTGAAGGTAGGTGCGGCCGTCGGCCGCGATGACATTCAGGTTCGATTCGTTCATGTCGAAGTAGCGCCGACCGAGCTCGATGACCTTGGGATCGAGCTCGACACCGTCGATCCGCACGTCGTCGCCGTACACGGCGGTGTACTGCTTCGACACCGTGCCGGCGCCAAGCCCGACGACCAGGAGAGAGTCCACGTCGGCCATGGATTGGCCCCCGATCAACGGCGCCAGAAGGAAGTAGTCCCACGGCCCGCCGGTGAGCAGTCGCTCGGGGTGGTAGATGGAGTGCGTGCCAATGCCCTCGTTGAGCACCAGTCGCAAGCCGCGTCCCGGATCGTCGATGACCTGGATGAATTGGATGGCGGAGTCGCCCTCCCACACCAAGCCGTCTACGGGCCGCACGGCGCCGGGCCTGATGAGCAGCCACAGGATGACGAGGATGACGGCGAACGCGGCATAGACGCCGCGCCGCACGTTGCTTCGCGCCCCAAGCAGGGCCAGACTCAGCAGCACCCAGGCGAATAGCAGAAACGTGAGCCTGGTGCCGAAGGTCGGCACGAGGGTGAGCACCGGCAGAAACGCGCCGACGATGCTTCCGATGGTGCTGAGCGCGTAGACCTGCCCGGCCCGGCGGCCCGCGTGCTGCACGTCGTGCGTGAGGAGCCGAATGGCAAATGGCGACACCATGCCGAGCATCGTCAGTGGCACGGAGAACAACAGCAGGACGCCGAGCAATGAGCCGAAGAACAGGCCGCCGCTCAATCGCGCGATGGCTTCGGACGAAAGCTCGAGCACCGGACCGGCCACGAACGGAATGAGCCCGACGCCGAACGCCGCGATGGCGATGATGTGAAACAGCGTGGATTCTTGCGGTCGCCGATCCGCCACCATGCCGCCGATCCAATAGCCAATGGACAGATACAGCAGCGTCAGCCCGATGACGACGGCCCAAATGATGGTGCTGGTGCCGAAGAACGGCGCCAGCAGGCGGGAGGCCGTGATCTCGACGGCCAGGATCGACATGCCGGAGAAAAACGTGGTGACGAGCAGAAGCGCGGTGCGTGAGGCGCCGCGACCGTCGCTTGGCATGGACGGGGCCTGCGCGCCGTCGTGGGTGGGGGCGTCGATCAGCGTTCTCCCGGGAGCCGTGGCGATCCAGACGTTGGCGCGTGCTTCAGCATATCGCCAGCCGGATCAATACCCCAGAACTTGCCCATGCCACCGGGGGTCGGTTGCGCCAAAGCGGGCGCCGCTCGCCGGGTCGAGCATGATCCCCTGGCTGCGGGCGCGCGGCGTGAACGCGGGCGCCCAGGCAACTCCATGTCCGCGCCGCTCCAGGGCGCTGGCGACATCGAGCTCGAACCGAGACTCCAGCGTCAACGTGTCCGTGTCGGCGTCGTGATACCAGCGCGGGGCGTCTATCGCGGCCTGCCAGTGCATCTGGTGGTCGATGACGTTGGTCAAGACCTGGAAGTTCGCCTGAGTCTGGAAATGACCGCCCGGCGACCCACCAAGCATCATCAGCACGCCGTCGCGTTGGACCATGTAGGTGTTGAGCGTGTGGATGGGCCGTTTGCCGCCGGCGAGGCAGTTGGGACTCTCCGGGTCGAGGGAAAACCCGTTCATGCGGTTGTTGAGCAGCACGCCGGTTCCCGGAACGATGAAGGCCGAGCCGAACTGTTGAAAGACGCTCTGAATCAGGGTGATGGCGTTGCCGTCCTCATCGACGACGGACACCGCCGTGGTGTCCTGTCCCGCACCGCTCGGATCCCTGGACGCCGCGGAGAGCGAGGCCCGCGCCGGGTTCAGCATCATCCGCCGCCGGGCGGCGAACTCCTTGGACACGAGCATGTCGACGGGGACGTCGATGTGCGCGGGGTCGCCGAGATGCGCCAGGCGGTCGGCGAAGGCCAGCTTGTGGGACTCAGCCATGATGTGCAGGCCGTGCGCCGTGCCGAATCGCAGCGCCGCCAGGTCAAATCCCTCGGCGATGTTGAGGTCCGCGAGGACGAGATAGCCCTGCGACGGCAGCGGCTGCTCGAGCACCTCGTAACCGCGATAGACCGTGCGCAGCGGTGGCAAAACCTCCACGGGCATTGCCTCCAGGTCTTCGACCGACCAGTCCCCATCAGCCGCCGCGGATGCTTGCAGCAAGCGATCGGCGAACGTCCCCTGGTAGAACCCGGCGGCTCCGTTGACTGCGATCTCGCGGAGGGTGCGGGCCAGATCGGGCTGTAGCAGCGATTCGCCGGGTCGGGGCGCGCGACCCCCGGGGCAGAGCACCGCGGACGTGGCGGGGTGCTGCTTGAGCGTCTCGAGCGATTGGCCGATTGCGCCGGCCAGCGCCATGTCGACGGGAAACCCGCCGCTGGCATACACGATGGCGGGAGCGAGCAGACGTTCCAGCGGCATGTGCCCATACCGCCGATTGATCGTCTCCCAGGCGGCGACGGCGCCCGGCAACGTTGCAGACCGCAGCCCGTGGGTGGGAATGCCATCGGCGTAGCTCGATAGATCGGCCGCCAACGGCGCGGGCCCGCTGGCGTTGACGGCTTCGACGATGCCCGTGGCCGCCGGACGGCAGAGTGCGAACACGTCGCCGCCGATTTGGTTAGAGCTGGGCTCGACGACCGCAATGACGGCGGCAGCCCCGATCGCGGCGTCAAACGCGTTGCCGCCGTCCAGGAGCAGCCGAAGTCCGGCGGCGGTTGCCAGCGGGTGGCCGGTCGACACCATCGTGTGCGGCGTCACCACCGGTCCTCGGCCGGTGCTCACGAACGCACGGCTGACCGGTCCGGCGGCAGCCGTCACGCCGCGACCTGACGGCGACGGTCGCTCGCGATGCCTAGCTCACCGTGTGCATGGGCATGATCACGTGGCTGTGCGTTTCAACCTCCTCGTCGCCGTCCACGGGACGAAAGCGTCCCGGGCTGGTGGCGCCGGAGGTGCCCACCGAGATGCGCTCGGTTGCGATCGTGCCCAGGCACTCGGACAGGAAGCGGGGATTGAAGGCAATGAGCCCGCCGTCGCCGCTGACCTCGGCGTCGAGCTCGCCGGAGTTTTCGCCAAGCTCGGCCGAGTTCGACGTCAGCACCATGCGGCCAGATTCGCCTTCCGCGCCCGGCTGCACGTGCAGCTTGATGACGTTTGCCCCGGAGCTCGCGAAGAGGGAGGCGATGCGGGTGGCCTGTGCAAAGGCTTGCGTGTCGACCACGACGCGCGTGTCGACCTCGCCCGGGATCAACTGCGGGTAATTCGGAAACTGCCCGTCGATGAGCGTGGCGATGAAGGTGACCGTGCTCGTCCGGAACAAGACCTGCGACTGCGTTTCGCTGAGGCCGATGGTCACGGTGCCCGGATCGTCGGCGAGCATTCGCTGCAGCTCGACCATGGCGGGACGAGGCACGACGATCTGCACCGGCTCGGCCAGGCCCGTTTCCACTTCCTCACGGCGCACGGCCAGTCGATAGCCGTCGGCGGCGGCCAGCTCGATGTGGTCCGGGCCGATGGTAATTGAGACGCCGGCCAGCACCGGACGGCTGTCGTCGGTCGCGGCCGCGGCCACCACCTGCCCGATCACGTCGGCCAGCAGGTCGGTGGCCAGGTCGACCTCACGCTCGTCGCCCGTGGTCGGAATGGGCGGAAAGTCCTCCGCGCTCAATCCCTTGATCTTGGCCTGATACCGGCCGGACGCGACGCTGAGCGTGTCGGTTTCATCGTCGGTGGCCAAAGTCACCGGTCCCTCGGGGAGCTGGGCGACGAAATCGCTCAACAGCCGGGCGGGCACGGTGATGGCGCCCTCGTCTTCGACGCTCGAACCAAGCCACACCGACATCGCGAGTTGCTGGTTCATGCCCGAGAGCCGCAGCCCGCCGTCTTCGGACTGCAACAGCACGTTGCTCAGCACGGGCAGCGTGCTTCGGGTGGCGACGGCGCGGCTCACCAGCGCCAGGCCGCGGCTAAGGTTTTCCTGCAGGCAGGTCACACGCATCCGCATGTCCTCCCAACCATTTGCGGATTATCGGTCGCCGCGCACGCAATACATAGGGTGTGCACGGCCAGCGGATACTAGGGGTTGTGGGGTGGGGGCGTCAACGCAGTTGCGGATGCTGCTAGGCTGACTCTGTACCGGCTGATCCACCCGGTCTCCGCGCTGAAAGTGACTGTGGCGTGTCCTTGCGTGTAATCGTGGCCGAAGACGAGACCATCATCCGGATGGACCTCACCGAGCGCTTGCAGGCGTCGGGCTACCAGGTCGTCGGTGAGGCCGGTGACGGTGAGAGCGCGGTCAAAATGGCGCGCGAGCTGCGGCCGGACGTCGTCGTCATGGACATCCGCATGCCGGAGATGGACGGCATCGAGGCCGCGCGGCGTCTGACGGACGAGCGCATCGCCCCGGTTGTGCTTGTCACGTCGTACTCGGACCGACACCTCATCAATCAAGCGCTCGAGGCCGGCGCCATCAACTACATCCTCAAGCCGTTGCGGGACAACGAGCTCGAGGCGGCGCTGGAAGTGGCCATGTCGCGCTACCGCGAGTTCCTGGCCATCAGTGACGAGGTGGCCGATCTCAAGGACCAGCTCGAGACGCGCAAGGCGGTCGAACGCGCCAAAGGGCTCCTCATGTCGCGCCTGGGTCTGGACGAGCCCGAGGCGTTCAGGCGCATTCAGAAGCTCAGCATGGACCGGCGCAAGCCGATGCGTGAGGTCGCCGAAGCCATCATTCTGTCGGAAGAGATCTAGCAAGCAGCGGCGCGCGCACGGTGACGACGATTGACGCGCGGCCGCGTGGATCGCGCCTCGGCGTCATCGCGGCCGTGGCGGTGGTGCTGGCCGGCCTGCTCACCATCTACGGGCGGTTGATCTTCGAGGGCCTGGTGCTCTCGGGATACGACGTGCAGACCTACTTCTTCCCCTACTGGGCCTACGCCGCGGCGTCGCTTGGCGACGGCCGCCTTCCGCTGTGGAACCCGCACGTCTTCATGGGCGTGCCATTTCTGGCGAACCCGCAGTCGGCGGTTTTCTATCCACTCAACTGGCCGCTCTACCTGCTCGATCCCGCGCGCGCGCTTTCAACGGCGTTGATGCTGCACGTGGCGCTGGGAGCCGTCGGGATGCTGGCGCTGGCGCGTGCGGGGCTGCGCCTCGGCTGGCTGGCGGCCGCAACCGGAGCGGCGGCCTTTGCGTTCAGCGGCTTCTTCGCCGGGCAAATGGAGCACATCAACCAGGTCAGTGTGGCCGCCTGGATTCCGTGGTTGATTCTGGCCATCGAGCTGGGCGTTGCGGGGACTAAGCGCTGGTGGGCGGTGGCGCCGCTGATCGTGGCGTTGATGATCCTGGCCGGTCACCCGCAGACGGCCTATGTGGGCCTGACA
Organism: Chloroflexota bacterium; assembly: GCA_034421255.1. Classification (GTDB taxonomy): domain Bacteria; phylum Chloroflexota; class UBA11872; order UBA11872; family UBA11872; genus JAJECS01. The sequence continues at coordinate 9,739 of DAOUKN010000197.1, forward strand.
TTTGGTCTGGCCTGGGCGCTCGTGGTCGGGTTTCGGCAGGTGAGGGGCACGTCCGCGCGGTGGCGAGCGCACGGAGCGCTCACCGGGCTGTCGTTGTGGCTCGTCGGCGCCGTGGGCGGCGCCGGGCTCGCCGCGGCTCAGATCCTGCCGGCCCTCGACCTTTCGCGTGAGGGCATCCGTTCCGGTGGGCTGATGTTTCACGAGGCGGTCTCGTTTTCGCTGCCGACCGGAGAAGCGCTGCCGGGCTTGCTCCCAACGTTTCTGCACCTGCCGTCGAGCACGGAGTTCGTGGCCTACGTCGGCGTCGTGGGCGTCATGCTGGCGGCGCTTGGCGCGGTGCATCGCTGGCGCGAGCCGCGAGTCGTTTTCCTGGTGCTGGCGGCGTTGGTGGCAATCCTGCTGGCCTTGGGACCGGCCACGCCGTTGTTCGGGTTGGCGCATCGGATAGTGCCTGGCGTCGCGCTCTTCCGGGTGCCGGCGCGCTGGCTCCTCGTCGCCGTGTTCGCGCTGGCGTTGCTGGCGGCCTACGGCACCGAGGCGCTGGCGACTGCATCGGGCCGGCCACGGCGCGAACGCCTGCAACGGCTTGGCGTGTGGCTCGCGGCGCTCGCGGGATTGGGCGGGTTGTCGCTCGGCGTTGCGATCGCGGAGCCGCCCCTGCGCGACGGTCTTGCCTGGACGTGGGGACTCGTCGCCGCCATCGCCCTCGTCTTCGTGACGCTCGCCATGCTGGCGCCGTGCCCCGCCTACGCCTGGATGGCGCCGCTCATCGTCATCGCCGAGCTGGCAGCGGCGGCCGGTCCCGCGGCCATCCGGGAAGCGATTCCCATCGACGCCTATGAAGCGAGGGGCCAGGCACTGCCACGCTTAAATGAGATTTCGGGTGCCGGGCGAGTGCTCTCGATGGCCGACCCCTCCTACGAGATTAACGATCCCGACCGTGCGACGCTTGCCAGCGCGTGGTTCGATCAGCTGGGCGAAGTGCCGTGGCGCGAATTCAAGGTGGCCTGGAAAAACCGGGACATCCTGAATCCGAATCTCACGATGGCCTATGGGCTGGACACGCCCGACGGCTACGATGGCGGACTCTTGCCACTGTCGACCCACGTGGCGCTGCGAGAGACCGTGATTCCCGGCTCGGCGGCACAGCCCGATGCGCTGTTGCTCAATCAACTCAAGACCGTGCCGTCGAATCATGCACTGGACATGCTGAGTGTCGACGTGGTGATCGACGATCGCTTCGACGCCTTCGAAACCGATGTCGCCGCCTTCGATCTGCGGCTGGTCGCGAGATTGCGCGAGCCGCTCCATATCGACGCTCTGGATGTTCCCGGCGTCACCGGCGTTGCCATCCTGGCGTCCGGGGCTCCGGGCGACAGCGGCACCGAGGGAGGACGCATCGTGCTGACCTACGCGGCGGGGGCGCACGTCGAGTGGCCGCTGCGGCGCGCCGCCGACGATCCTACGTTTGTGGGGCTGGCGAATGCGGCGCCCGCGCCTCTGCGGGACGGGTTGCCGCCGCACACGGTGCTGTCGAGCGCAGGACTCGAAGATCCCATCCACGTCTCGGCCGTCACCATCGAGCCGCACGGCGGAGTGCTCGATGTCCGCGGGCTCTCCCTGCTGCTGGCGAACGGGTCGTCGGTGGGAGTGCTCCTCCGCCCCGGACGCGGAATGCTCGTGGAGCTGGTCGGCGACGTGACCATCACGCGGCGGGCGCGGGAGGCGCAGCGGATTTGGATGCCGGTGCGCGTGGGCCTGGCGGGAACCGTCGCCGGCGCGAGTCGGGCGCTGTCGTACCAGGGGTTCTCGCCAGCCGAGGAGGCCTGGCTGGGCACATCGACGCGTGACCCCGAGTTGTCCAACCCGATTCGCCGAGCCCTAGAGGACATGGGAATCGTGCATCGCCGGGAGCCGGTGGGTCTCGTCCTTCCCGATGACGAGGCGCGCCTCAGGCGTGAGTTTGGAACGCGCGACGCCTGGCTTCGATTCGAAGCCCCAGCGACGGCGGTGGTGACCGAAGACACCCCGGAGCGCGTCACCATCGAGGTCGTCTCCGAGGGTCCCCGGATGCTGGTGCTCAACGACACGTTGTACCCGGGGTGGGAGGCATACATCGACGGCGGCCGCACGACGATCTGGCAGGCGAATCTGGCGCAACGGGCCGTGTTGATTCCCTCCGCCGGGCAACACACGGTGACGTTTGAGTTCTCGTCGCACCCGCTGCGCGTTGGCTCCATCGTCAGCGGCGTCGCCGCGTCTCTCTGGGTGCTGGGGGTGCTGGCGCTGCTGGCCTGGCGACGCGCGGCCTAGCGTGAACCTGGCCTACGTCGCGCCCTTTGGGTTCGCGCCGAAGAACACGACTACCCGCCGCGTGATGCCCATGGCTCGCGCCATGGCTGCGCGCGGGCACCAGGTGCGGGTGGTGGTTCCGCCGTACGACGACCCGGCGAGCTTTGGGCGGCGCTGGAGCGATGCCGGCGTCGAGGTCCACGCGCTCCCTCGACCCCGCGGCGCGGCCGTGCCGCGGGTCGGCGCCCCGTTGACACAGGTGGCGCTGGCCAGAAGCGCCATGCAGCGGCTCGCGCAGTGGCGACCCGACATCGTCCACGTGTTCAAGCCCAAGGCGGTATCGGGGCTGGTGCAGGCCTTGCTCTGGCGCAAGCGCGACCGGCCGGGGCTGGTATTGGACTGCGACGACTGGGAAGGCAAGGCCGGGTGGAGCGCCAACGAGCCTTATCCCTGGTGGCAGCGCGAGCTATTCGAGCGGCAGGAGTCCTGGGGCCTCGGGGCCTGCGACGCGCGCACCGCCGCAAGCGCGGAGCTGGCGCGGAGGCGCGGGGCTGAACCGGTCGAACGCATCGTCAACGGCTACGAGGCCGCCACCTATCGGGCGTGGCGCGAGGGCTCGCCACCGTCGCCGGTCCCGCCGCGGCCGCACGCGGTGATCTACACGCGGTTTTACGACGCTCCGCCCAACGATTGGGTGCGGCTCGTGGTGGGCACGTTGACACGCCTGCCCGAACTCACCATCTCCATCGTGGGCGCCGGGCCGCATTCGCCCATGCCGCACCTGCTGCCGGCCCTCGACGAGCAGGGCGTCTCCGACCGCGTCCGCGTTTGCGGATGGATGGACTTCGCGCGGCTTGGACCGTTCTTCGCGCACTGTGACGTCGCGCTCATGCCGATGGCCGACACCGTGGCCAACCGGTCGAAGTGCTCGGTGCGGTACATCGATCTGATGATCGCGGGGGTGCCGATCGTCGCCTCACCGACCGGGGAGGCGACGACGTTCGTCCGTGACGGTGAAACCGGCTACCTGGCGCGTGACGCCTCGATGGAAGCGCTCACCGCCGCGGCGGTGGAGGCGTTGCAAGATTCCAATCGCGACCAGATGGCTGAGCAAGCGCGCGTCTACGCGATGGCCGAGCTTGCGTGGGAGCGACTCACGCGCCCGCTCGATGGGCTGTACGAGGGAGTTCTTGCAGCTCGGGCGAGGTCTCGCGGCTAGCTAGCCGGCAGACGCGGTCGGCGTCGGGGTGGCCGCCGGCACGGCGCCACCCGGTCCGGGAATCGCGGTCGTTGCCGGCGCGGCGCTCGGCACCTGGAGCGGCGCGATGCGTACGCCCACGACGGCCGGTATGACTCGCGTGATGCGCAAGGTATCCGGCGACGGATGGGCAATCGCCGGTTGGATCTGGTGGAGGCCCGGCGCGCGATAGCTCAAATCGACTTCCGCCAGGATGTCGCCGCCGCGCAGGCTTTGCAGGACCTCGGCGGGACCCGACATCACGAT
>DAOUKN010000198.1:0-8313 GCA_034421255.1 Chloroflexota bacterium
GCGCGTAACCCGGTCGGCACCGGGCCGTACAAGTTCAAGGAGTGGCAGGAGCAGGTCTCCGTCACCTACGAGCGGAACGAAGACTACGCGTGGGCGCCCGAGTGGGCGACGAACCAGGGGGCGCCGTACCCCGACGAGTTCGTCATTCAGATTCTGGCGCAGGACGCAGTGGCGCGTGCAGCGGCCTTCGAAGCCGGCGAAGTTGACTGGATCCAGCACTTCCAGTTCATCGACATGGAGCGCTTCGCGAAGCAGGACAACCGAGCCATCCTCGGACGCATGTCGTCCGGTATGCCGTGGTTCCTGCACATCAACTCGACGCGCTGGCCCACCGACGACATCGTCGTCCGCCAGGCGCTCAACCACGCGGTCAACAAGAAACTGGTGGTGCAGCGCGGTAACGGTGGCATCCCACGCATCGCGGGCAACATCCTCACGCCGGGCACCATCGGCTACAACGAGGCCATGGAAGACCTCTACCCGTGGGACGTCGGCAAGGCCAACCAGCTGTTGGACGACGCCGGCTACGCCCGCGGCGACGACGGCTTCCGCTACCGCGACGGTCAGCGCATGCAGGTTGAGTTCCCCAACACGCCCAACCCGCTGAGCGAGCTGTACAAGCTGGACATCGAGTCCAGCATCGGCATCTTCGTGGACATCCCGAACGTCGAGTTCGCGACCTACATCAACGACATGGCGCAAGGGAAGTACACGCACCAGTGGACCGGCGGGCGTGGCCCCGACGCCGACGTGCTGTACGCCAAGTACCACACGTCGAATTACGGGCTGCCGGGCCGGGCGTTCGCGTTCCTCAACTACAACGGTGAGCCGGGCGTGGCGACCGAGGGCGACCCCATCGACGCACTGCTCGACGGGGCCCGCGCCGAGTTCGACGAGTCCAAGCGCGCCGAGATGTGGATGGAGGCGAACCGCCTGATCCAGGAGGCCGCCGTCAACATTCCGCTGGCCGACGCCATGGCGCAGTGGTTCTACAACAGCGACCAGATCGGCGGCGTGGCGCACTCCACGCTGCTCGACCAGGCGTTCGCGATGGACTTCTACGACAAGAAGGGCGGCTAGCGTCTAGGGACATCAGCACCGCCGCCGAGTCTGGGTGGCCGAGGATGGGCGTGAGCCTCGGCCAGGGTCTGCCCGCGGACGAGCCTCGCGCTCTTCGCGGAACAGGTCGACGCAGGCCCGGCGGCGGTCTGCGTTCCTGCCCTCGGCGGCGGTTGTCCGCTCGGTGAGTCTTCGGCTCTAGTCGCCGAAGTATTCGTCGTGACCGCCGAAGGCTGCCCGCAGTCGATTGACGTCGGCGGCAGGCAACGGTCCGCGACCTACCGCTTCGACGTTTGCTGCCAGGTGGGCCGGATCGGCCGTGCCCGTGAGCACGCACGCGACCTCGCGCGGCGCGGCTGCAAAGCGGTAGGCCGCCTCGATCACCGACCCCACGTCGCCGTGGATGAGCCAATCAAGCGGCTGTGCATCCGGCACTGACGCAGGTGGTACCAAGCCCGCGTCCTTCATCCGCCTTACCACCTCACGCAGGTGCGCCGGATCGGACATGGCGCGTCGCACGGGTGTCATGGCGACCACGCCCACGTCGTGCCGGTGGGCCAATGGGAACACATGGCGTTCGACGGCGTGGGTGAGCAGGTTGTAGTTCGGCATCACTACGTCGGGCCAGCCGTCGGCAACGGCCCGGCCCACCATCACCGGCCATCCGGAGATGCCGACGAATCGCGTCAGGCCGTCATCCTTCAGGCGTAGCAATTCGGGCACCTGGCGCTCCCGGCAATCGTCGTAGAGCTCAGGCCGCAGCGCGTGAATCAGCACAATATCCAGCGCGTCCCTCCGGAGTCGCCGCAGGCTCTCCTCGACGGATGGGCGAATGACGCTTGGCGGCGCCAGGGGCGGCGCGTCCGCGTGCACGTCGACCACGCTCGGATACTTGGTCGCGACCACAGCCTCGTCCTGCGGAACGCCGTCCAGCGCATGGGCGAGCAGCGCCTCGCTGTCGTGATAGACCGGCGCGGTGTCGAAGTAGTTGATGCCGAGGTCGAGCGCGCGCCGCACGAATGCGCGAGCTACCTCAGGCGTCGTACCGCGCGTCTGGCCCAGCTGACTTGGCCCACCGGTGCCAAGGCCGGCCAGCGACACTTCGAGGCCCGTCCGGCCCAGCCGCCGATACTCCATTAGCCAGATCCCGGCACCGGCGCGCCGTCCCTAAAGGAACGCCGGCAGCTTGTCGGCATCGATCTCCACGCCGAAGCCAGGCGCGTCGGTCGGTCGCACTCGGCCATTCTTGGGCACGACCGTGCCCGGCAACAAGGGGCCGTTCTCCAGCGGAACACCCGGCGCCGTGGCGATGTACCACTCGCCGAGCGGGATTGCGGGGAGGGCGTAGAGGGCGTGTTGCCCATACGGACTTCCAGCCCCGCCGTGTGGAATGACGGCCAGCCCGGCGGCGTCGGCGATGGCGCAGATCTTGAGCAGAGGCGTCAACCCGCCAACCCACGCGATGTCCGGCTGCAGGATATCCACCAGGCGGCGCGACGCCGCATGCTGAAAGGGATACGGCGTGTACCAGTGCTCACCCGTCGCCAGCGTCTGCCACGGTAGGCGGGCCCGCAGCTGCGCGTAGCCGTCGAAGTCCTCCGGGGGAAGCATCTCTTCGATCCACGTGAGGCCGAAGGGGCGCAACGATTCCGCCAATTGCACGCCGTATTCCACGTCGAGCGCCATCCAGCAGTCGAGCATGAGCTGCGCGTCATCGCCCATGCACTCCCTGGCCGCCGCCACGCTTGCGATGTTGCGCTGCAGGCCACGCCGGCCATGCACGGGGCCGTAGGGACAGGGCACCTTCACGGCGGTGAATCCAAGCTCCTTGACCCAGTCCGCGTCGCCGCAGGTGGCGTAGCACGGCACGAAGTCTCGGGCCGGACCGCCGAGCAGCTGATAGACGGGCTTCCCCAGCACCTTGCCCTTGAGATCCCACAGCGCCAGGTCAATCCCGCTGACGGCGTACGACGCAAGACCGGTGGCGCCGAAGGGCGCGCACAGCCGGACCAGCATGTCGTAGAGCCGCTCGGTCGCGAGCGCGGGCTCACCGACGATGCGCGGCCCCAGGTATTCCTGGATGATGGCGGCCACCGGCCGCCCGTACCTCCCGGGGCCAACCCCGTGCGTGCCGTCCTCTGCCGTCACCACGACGAGGAAATCCGGCCACTCAGGCACCCAGCGCAGCATGTTGGCCGCGGCAGAGACATAGGGCGACATCGGATTCGCGATAGGGTTCCGCTTGAGCCATCCGGGGCGTCGCCGACCCGCATGGGGATCTCGAGGGGGCAACTCGAGCACCTTGGTCTCGACGCTTGTGATATTCAACGCGCGAGGACACCGTAGTCGGGCTGCTTGCAGTGTCGCACGAGAGCGATCTCATTCCCGGGTCCAGGCAGCGCCCGGCGGCGTCCTGCGCATCGCCGGCAACGTGCCCGCCAGACGAGCCGTCGGCTACACTGCCGAGCCGGAGGCGACCGGACGGATGGATGGGGCTGAGCCCTCCACGAGGCGCCTCATCGGACCGTACGCACGGTGAGCTAGGAGCACGCGCAGCATGGGGCGATACATCGTCCGGAGGCTGCTCGCCGCTATCCCAGTGATCCTGGGCGTGCTGCTGCTGGTGTTCGTCCTCCTGCGCCTGATCCCCGGCGATCCCGTCGAGGTCTTCTACTACAGCAGCGACGCCGGCGGCACGTCCAACACCTCGGTCTCGATCGACGCCCTGGAGCAAGCGCGGGCCAAGCTGCGGCTCGACAAGTCCATTCCCGAGCAGTTCGCCTTCTACCTCTGGGACGTGCTGCGGCTCGACCTTGGGCGTTCGTTCCGCACCAAACAGCCCATCACCGACGTGATTGCGGAGCAATTCCCCTCGACGCTGGTGCTCACGCTGGCCGGCATGGCGGTGACGCTCTTCATCGGGCTCGTGGCCGGCGTGGTGTCCGCCATGCGCCATCACACCTGGATTGACTACGGCAGCCAGTTCATCGCAGTGCTCGGCGTGTCGGTGCCCAATTTCCTCGTCGGGCTGCTGTTGATCTACATATTCAGCATCCTGATGAAGGAATGGATACCTGCCCTGACCTTGCCGGCCATCGCCAACGGCAACGGCAAGGAGCTCATCATGCCCGCGCTCGCCCTGGGCATCGGCGGTGCGGCGATTGTGGCCCGCCTGACCCGCTCATCCATGCTGGACGTGATGAGCCGGGACTACATCCGCACGGCGCGCTCGAAAGGGGTACGCGAGAGCACCGTCGTCTGGGGTCACGCGCTCAAGAACGCGCTGATCCCAGTGGTGACGATCGTGGGCTTGCAGTTCGGCAGCTTGCTGATCGGCGCGGTGGTCATCGAAGTGGTGTTCAGCCGCAAGGGCATCGGCTTCACGCTGGTCAAGGCCATCCTCACGCGCGACTACACCGTGGTGCAGGCGCTGGTGATGCTGGCGGCCACGATCTACGTGATCGCGAATCTCCTCGTCGACTTGCTCTACACCTACATCGATCCGCGCGTCCGGCTCGCGTAGACAGGCGCCTCACTCCCCGAGCATCGACCGCACCGACACCGCGGGGCACGACCCAGGTTTTCAGGAATTTCTATATCCTCTAGGCTGGCGCGTTCCGGCGACGCGCGCACGGTACCGACCGCACGATTTGCCGGCGTCGCCGAAACGCCCGTCAGGGCACATCAGTCCCTGGCCTGAGTGTGAATTGGAGCGCAGGAGTGGCACATAACGTCGCGGTCGATATGGGCGGCACATTCACGGACTTGATCGCCACCGACGGCGACACCGGGTTGCAGGTCGCGAAGTCGCTCACGACGCCCGCCTCGCCGTCGCAGGGAATCTTCGACGCGCTGGCCAAAGCCGAGATCGACCCGGCCGCCATCGAGTACTTCGTGCACGGCACCACCGTCGGCACCAACATGCTCATCGAGCGCCGCGGGCCGCGCATCGGGCTCATCACCACCCAGGGCTTTCGGGACGTGTTGCGCATCCAGCGCATCGTGCGCCCGGAGTCGTTCGACCTGCACTGGCGCAAGCCGCGGCACCTGGTCGACCGCGCGCTCAGCCTGGAGGTGGGCGAGCGAATCGGCGCGCACGGAGAAGTCGTGCAGGCGCTGCAGGAAGAAGACGTGGTGGCCGCGGTCGAGCGGTTGCGCGCCGAGGAAGTCAAAGCCATCGCCGTCAGCTATCTCTTTTCGTTCCTCAATCCCGAGCATGAGCGGCGCACGCGGGAGATTGTGCAGGAGCTTTACCCCGAGGCCTACGTCTCGATCAGCTCGGACGTGTTCCCCCAGTGGCGCGAGTTCGAGCGCACGAGCACCACGGTGATCGACGCCTACCTCAAGCCACGCATCGACGAATACCTCACGTCGCTCGAAGACGAGCTGGACCGCCGGGGCGCGCGGGGGCTGCTGATCATGCGCAGCAACGGCGGCGTGATGGCGACCGCCACCGCCAAGGCCGAGCCCGTGACGATGATTCAGAGCGGGCCTGCAGGCGGGGTGATCGGCAGCCTGCAACTGGGACAAGATCTGGGGCTCGATCCGTTGATGACCGCCGACATCGGCGGCACCAGCTTCGACGCTTGCCTAGTGGCCGGCGGGCGGGCCGCGCAAACCACGACCACCGAGCTCGAGTTCGGCATCCCCATCGCCACGCCCATGCTCGACATCCGCTCCATCGGCGCCGGCGGCGGCAGCATCGCCTGGCTCGATGCCGCCGGCCTGCTCAAGGTCGGCCCGCAGAGCGCGGGTGCCGATCCGGGTCCCGCCAGCTACGGCCGCGGCGGCGCCGAGCCGACGTCCACCGACGCCAACGTGGTGCTGGGCCGACTCGACCCCGCGTTCAAGCTTGGCGGCGACGTGCAGCTGGTGCCCGAGGCGGCCCGTCAGGCCGTGGAGCGCATCGGCGCGGAACTCGGCTTTTCGGCGGAGCGCGCCGCGGCGGGCATTCTCGAGATCATGAATAGCAACATGGCCGAGACGATGCGCCTGCTGACCATCGACCAGGGCATCGACCCGCGTGAGTTCACGCTCGTCGCGTTCGGTGGCGCGGGCCCGCTGCACGGCGCCTACCTCGCCGATCATCTCGGAATGCAACGAGTCGTCGTGCCGCCGTTCCCAGGCGCGTTCAGCGCCCTGGGCGCGCTGATGGCGGACACCAGGTTCGACTACATGCAGACGCGCATCACCTACTCCGACAACATCGACGTCGATACGGTGCAGAGCGACTTTGACGATCTGGAGCAGCGCGCGCGCGACGACTTCGCGCGCGAGGGCTTCGGCGATCCGCCGGCCATGCAGCGCAGCCTGGACCTGCGCTACTACGGTCAGAATTGGGAGCTCGAGGTCCCCGTCGCCGGCGGCGCCATCACCGCCGAGGACATCACCGCGGCCCGCGAGGCCTTCGACGCCGAGCACGACCGCCAGTTCGGCTGGAGCTTCCCGGAGTCGGCGTTCGAAATCGTGAACATGCGGCTGACGGCCATCGCCCGACGGCGGGAGGTCCTTCTCCCGGATGTCCCACCCGGCCCCATGCCGGCGCCGGTCAAGGTGGGCGAGGTCTACTTCACCGAAGCCGACGGTCTGCTGTCCACGCCCTTCTATCACCGCGACGACCTGCGAGCGGGCAATACCTTCAAGGGTCCGGCGATGATCGTGGAAGACGACGCCACGGCCATCGTGCCGCCCAACTGGTCGGCGCGGGTCGAGCCGCAAGGCAGCGTCATTCTGGAGGTGGAGTGAGATGGTGCAGGACACATCCGCCAAACGCAGCGTCGCCGACCTGAACATCGACGACCCGGTCCAACTCGAGGTCACGCGCAACTACCTGATCGGCACCTGCGAGGAGATGGGCGCGGCCATGCTGCGCACCTCCTATTCGACGATGTTCAACGAGGCGCGCGACTTCTCCTGCGTGGTGTTCGACGCCGCCGGTCAGATGATTGCCCAGGGCGACTTTTGCCCGGCGCACATCGGCGCCATCGTGCACACCGTCGAATGGGCCATCAAGGAAGTCGGTCCCGAAAACATGCATCCCGGCGACGTGATCCTGCACAACGATCCCTATCGCGGCGGCTGCCACATGCCGGAGTTCATGACGCTGAAGCCCTGCTTCTACAAGGGCGACGTGGTGGCCTACGCCGCCAACATCGCCCACATGACGGACATCGGCGGCATGGTGCCGGCGGCCTTTGGCGACACGCGCAACATCTTCCAGGAGGGACTGCGGCTGCCGCCGATCAAGATCTACAAGGACGACGAGCCGGTGGAGGACATCTTCGCCATCATCACGTCAAACGTGCGCACGCCCAAGGTCTCGCGCGGCGACCTGATGGCGATGGTGGGCTCGACCTACCTGGCCGAGCGGCGCATCGTCGACCTCATCGACCGCCTGGGCATCGACCGCTTCAACCTGCTGTCGGAGCAGATCAAGGATGTGTCCGAGGTGATGATGCGGCAGGCGATCGCGCGCATGCCCGACGGCGCCTATGCGGCGGAAGGAATCATCGAAGACGACGGCGTGCTGCCCGACACGTCCTACCGCTTCGCCGCGGAGGTCAACGTGCGCGGGGACGAGATCGTGGTGGACTACACGGGGTCCGACCCGCAGTCCGCCGGTGCAATCAACCAGTCGTTCGGCACCACCGCATCCGCGACCTACGCCACGATCTTCCACATGATTCCCGACGACATCCCCTGGAACCACGGTGCCTACCGGCCCATCGCCATCGTGGCCCCGCCAGGCACGGTGGTGAACGTCAACTACCCCGGGTCGTGCGTGGGCGGCAACTCCGACACCTACCCCAACACCATGGACGTGCTGTTTGCCGCGTTTTCGCAGATGAGCGATCGCAGCCAGGCCTGCGACGGCGGCACCAGCGGTTTGCTGGGGATCTACGGCACCAATATCGATACCGGCGAGCCGTTCGTGCTGCTGCACATCGAGGGCATGGGCTGCGGCGGGCGCATCGACGCCGACGGCAATGACGCGATGGTGACGAAGAACGGCAACTGCCTTAACTCGCCCTGCGAGGTGATCGAGGTCCGCTATCCGGTGCGCATCGAGGAATACAGCGTCATCCCTGAGAGCACCGGACCGGGCGCCCACCGCGGCGGATTCGGCGTGCGGCGCATCTGGCGCTGCCTGGCGCCCATCACGATCAGCGCTCACGTGAACCGCACCTGGTTCAGGCCCTGGGGCCTCAAGGGCGGCGAGCCCGCCGGCAACGCGGCGCTGCTGTTCAAGACTGC
>DAOUKN010000199.1:0-9345 GCA_034421255.1 Chloroflexota bacterium
TCTTGCCCTCGCTGAACCACGAGGCGTCCACGTGGTCCACGTTGTCTAGGAACAGGCGTGACGCCGCCAGGATGCGCAGATAGCGATTGGCCGACGCCCGCTTGCCCTCGAGCTTGCGTCCGAGCGGCGTCCCGCCGGGGGCGAAGCTCCAGGGGATGAAGGCCGTGAACCCGCCCGTCTCGTCCTGCAGGTCTCGCACGCGCGTCAGGTGCTCCACGAGGTCGTCGTCGGTTTCCACATGCCCGTACATCATCGTGGCGGTGCTGCGCACGCCAGCCAGATGCGCGGCGCGATGGACCGCGATCCACTCGTCGGCGTCCATCTTGAGCGGGCTGATGGCATCGCGGACGCGGTTGGTGAGCACCTCCGCGCCACCGCCGGGAAACGTGCGCTGGCCGGCCGCGAAGAGCGCCGCCATGACCTCGTCGTAGCTCAGTCCCGAGACCTTGGCCATCTCGTAGACCTCCGGCGCCGACCAGAAGTGCGGCGTGAGACCGGGAAATCGTTCGCGGGTGGCGCGCACCATGTCGGTGTAGTAATCGAAGGGCAACTCGGGGTTGAGGCCGCCCTGCATGAGCACGGTGGTGCAGCCCATCTCGACCGCCGCCGCCATGCGTTCCAGCATCTCGTCGACGGTGTGCGTGTACGCATCGGGCGCGGTGCTGGTGTGCGGCCGATAGAAGGCGCAGAACGTGCAATAGGCGTCGCAAAGGTTGGTGTAGTTGAGGTTGGTGTCGACCACGTAGGTGACGACGGATTCGGGATGACGCTGGAACCTGACCTCGTTGGCCAGCGCCCCCAGGTCCATGAGCGGCGCGTCGCCGAGCAGGTAGGACGCGTCGGCGGTCGAGAGCCGCCGGCCCTCGCGCACCTTGGCCTCAATCGCCCGAATCATGCGGCATCGTGCTGGACGCTGACCTGTGCATCGAGCTCTCGAAAGCGGTCGACGGCCGCCCAGGCCCGCGGTCCAAAGCGGTACTCGAACGTCTGGAGATAGCGGCGAACCGCCGCCGCGTCGAGCCCGCAGTCCGGGCGCCGCGCGGCCAGCGCCCCCAGATCGGCAAGGTTGACGGTGAGTTGGCGATCCAGGTAGTCCGCCGCCGCCGCGGCCTTCGCCGGGGCCACGCCCGCACGCTGCATCCAAGCGGCGAACACGAAGGGCAGACCGGTCCACTCGTGCCAGGCCGCCGCCAGGTCGGTGACGTGGGGATAGCGGGGATCATGCGGCGGCTGCAGCAGCGCGCGGTCGCCGATCAGCAAGATGGCGTCGGACGGGGCGTCCAAGGGCACCAGCCGGTAGCCGCCAACGGCGTAGTGGCGTTGCAGAAGCACGCTCAGCAGCCGGGCCGAGGTGGCCGTGTCGTCGATGACGCCAATGCACCGGCCGCCCAGGTCGGCTGGCGGCGCCTGGGAGAAGAGAAGCACCGACTTGGCGTCCGCCTGGGTGGCGATGCCCATGTCGCCCACCGGCACGAACAGGTCCGGATGGTCGAACGCGGCGACGATCGGCAGCGGCGCCACGTCGACCTGACCGCCGCGCACCAGGTCGATCATGGCCCGGGGCGTCGCCGTCCGCGCCTCGGCTCGGACCGGATCATCGCCGAAGAACGGCTCGGTATTCAGATAGGGGATGCGCCCGAGACTAGGCAGCATGGGTGCGCATGACGGTGTAGGTGGCGTTGCGCTCCACCGGCACCTTGCCGGCCGAGCGGATGAGCCCCACCAGCCGCGTGCGGGCAACGCCGACCGGGCTGTCGGCCAGCGCGGCGTGCGCGATGCGCTCGGTGCCAATGGTGCCGTCCAGGTCGTCGGCGCCAAAGTTCAGGCCGATCGATGCGGTTTCTTCGCCCGTCATCACCCAGTAGGCCTTGATGTGCGGGAAGTTGTCGAGCATCAGCCGGGCGGTGGCAATCATGCGCAGGTCGTCGATGGCGCTGGCGTGGCGGGGCACGAGGTTCGTGGTGCCGAGCTGGTATTCGAGTGGGATAAAGCAGAGGAATCCACCGGTCACGTCCTGGGCTTCGCGCAGGCGGACGAAGTGGTGGATGCGCTCTTCCAGCGTCTCGATATGGCCGTAGAGCATCGTGGCGTTGGATTGCAGCCCCATGCGGTGAGCCAGGTGGTGGATCTCGATCCAGCGGTCGGCGCCGGCCTTTCCGCGAAACAGCTCCCGGCGCACCCGCTCAGAGAAGACTTCGGCCCCGCCACCGGGCATGGAGCTGACGCCCGCGGCCATCATGCGTTCCAGGACCTCCGCGTCCGGGAGCTTGAAACGCTTGTGGAAATAGTCGACCTCGGCGGCCGTGAACGCCTTGATCTGGACAGCGGGTCGCTCGTCCTTGATCGCGCGCAGCAGATCCTCGTACCACTCGAACGGGATGTCGGGATGGTGGCCGCCGACGATATGCACCTCGTGCACGTCGGGTGGAATCTGGCCCAGGATTTGAGGGATCGAGTACTCGTAGGCGTGGCTATCGCCGTGCTTGGCGGCGAAGTCGCAGAACTTGCACGACAGCACGCAGATATTGGTCGGATTGATGTGGACGTTGAGCGTGAAGTACACGCGGTCGTCGGAGCGACGACGGGCCGCCCAATCGGCCATTCGCCCCAGGCCGACGATGTCCGGCGTCTGGAGGCAGCGGAGCCCCTCGGCCGCGCTGAGCCGGCGTCCTTCCCGGACGCTCGTCCATATGGGCTCCAGCGCGGCGTCGCGGAAGCGCATGTCGGGAGCGGTCAGCGCCTCAGGCATGGGCCGGGGTCCGGTCCGCCGGGAGCTGGTTGATGTCGATGCCCACGCTCTGCAGCAGCAGATGCCGCAGCGCCGGATAGGTCATGTGCAGCGGCCCACGGTCGGGATCGTGCAGCCAGCGGACGACGATTTCGCTGATGGCGCCGAACCAGGCAGTGGCGATGAGGTCGGTATCGCAGGGTTCGAGGGTGCCCTCGGCGACGGCGGCATCCAGGTGCCGGCGGATCAAGGCGGCAAACTGCTGCCGGACGAAGAGCAAGTCGTCGCTGAAGGCGCGACCGGCGCCCGCAACCTCCACCAGCGTGACGCGCGCCAGCGTGCGGTGCTTGGTGAAAATGTCGATGACCGACAGCAGCGCGGCGTCGAGCCGATGAATGGCGGTGGGCTCGTCGACGAGTTCCCGATCGACGCGCTCGACCAGATAGGACGCCAACTCCCGGACCAACGCGCGGAAGATGGCCTCTTTGCTCGGGAAGTGGAAGTAGGCCGTGCCCTTGGACCGCCCGGCGCGGGTCACGATTTCGTCCACGGCGGCGCGGTGATAGCCCTTTTCGCCAAAGACGTTCAGAGCGGATTCGAGCAGCGCGCGCCGCGTGGCGTCTCGCTTGGTCCCGCGACGGGCCCCAGGGAGGCGAAGTTGCAACGGCCGATTACCAAAACTGACTGGTGGGTCAGTTTGTCTCACGTTGGATTCCCGCGTCAACTGACGGGTTGGGTCTAGACCCGAATGCGGGCGAAGTTCATCCGCAACGGCGCGAGGGCGTCTCGGTTGAGGATCGCGGTTGCGGGCATTCGATCGCGCTTCTGAATCGGCATGGCCCAGGCGCCAAACCGGTCGCCCAAGAGGGTGGCGCGGGAGGTGACCCACATGCGCCCGCCGTCGAACGGCGACACCAGCATGGTGCCGATGGCCTGCTCGCCGCCGGACAGCGCGGCGGAAAAGACTAGCCCCACCTGCGCGCCGGACACCGCGCCAAACGCGGAGTCCCACACCTGGGCCATGAACTGGCGCTCGATCATGCTGGCCGCGGCGCGCCGCGGATCGCTCACGTTCACGCCCTGCGCCCGAATGCTGGCCTCGGCGGAGGCGATGAGCGTGTCGCGAGACTTGAAGAACTGGTCGCGCGCCGCCTCGATGCGGGTGCGGTAAGCCTCCGTGGGATCGAAGGGCAGCAACACGACCAGCGTGGCCGGCACCTGCCGCGGATCGACGTCGAGCGCCACCCGTACCTGATACGGCGGCGACGGCTGGGTGCGAGCTTCGGCGTCTTTCTGGGCTTCGGTGGTCGCCGCTGGCGCTTCAGCCGGCTGAGCCCCGGCAGCCGGAGGCGACTCGGGCTCCGCGGCGGGTGCGGGCTCCGGCGGCGGAGAGGGCGCGGCCGGCAGCGGCTGGCCGCTGGGACCAAGGAGCACGGGCCGTTTGTTCCTCGACTGGGCCACGGCATCACTTTCCGGCAGCGGTGCGGGGCATGCTACCGCACTCGTGGCCGCAAACTACCGCAAGCCATCACGAGCGCGGCGTATTCTTGGTCGGACGTCGCAGCCGGCAGCCGGCCGGCGGGTCGTTGCGACGGGCGAGAGAGGAGACGGTCCGATGGCGCTGCTGCCCATGCGCGTGCTGCTCGATCACGCGGCCGCCAACGACTACGGGGTCGCGGCCTTCAACGTGAATTTCATGGAGCAGATCCAGGCCATCATGGAGGCGGCCGACGAGGCGGACGCGCCGGTGATCATCCAGGCCAGCCGCGGGGCCCGCGAGTACACCAACGACCTCTACCTGCGGCACCTGATGCTGGCCGCCGCGGAGCTGTATCCGCAGGTGCCGATTGCCATGCACCAGGACCACGGAAACAGCCCCGCGACCTGCGCCAGCGCAATCGAGCACGGGTTCACCAGCGTGATGATGGACGGGTCGCTCGAGGCGGACGGCAAGACGCCGGCTTCGTACGACTACAACGTCGCCGTGACGCGCGAGGTGGTGACGCTGGCCCACGCGAAAGGCGTGACCGTCGAGGGCGAGCTTGGCGTGCTGGGCAGCCTGGAGACCGGCATGGGCGACCAGGAAGACGGGCACGGCGCGGAGGGGCCCATCGATCGGGAACAGTTGCTCACCGATCCCGAACAGGCCGAGGACTTCGTGGCCGCGACGGGCGTGGACGCGCTGGCCGTGGCAATCGGCACGAGTCACGGGGCCTACAAGTTCAGTCGCAAGCCCGACGCGGGCGTGCTAGTGATGGACCGGATTCGCGAAATCCATCGCCGTCTGCCCAACACGCACCTCGTGATGCACGGCAGCTCGTCGGTGCCGCAGCACCTGCAAGACGTGATCAATGCAAATGGCGGCGAAATGCGACAGACGTACGGCGTGCCGATTGCCGAGATTCAAGAGGGCATTCGTCACGGGGTGCGCAAGATCAACGTCGACACCGACAACCGCATGGCCATCACGGGCGCCATTCGCCAGGTGTTTCACGAGGACCCGAGCGAGTTCGATCCGCGCAAGTACCTCGGGCCCGCGCGCGACGCGATGAAACAGGTGTGCCTGGCGCGCATGGAGGCGTTTGGGATGGCCGGTCAGGGGTCGCGCGTGCCGCACGTGGGACTTGACGCGATGGCCGGCGAGTACGCGGCGCTGGTTTAGAGCTTCCGTTTAGCCGTCGGCGGATCGACCGCGAAACCTGGCAGCTCGGAGACGCTCGGGACGAGGTTAAGCGGCGGGCAAACAGCTCCCGGTCAGGCTGCGCGACCCTCGCCGCGGTCGCGGCCATTCGCGTAGGCCAAGCCCTCGATCACGCCTTCCACGCGAGCCATTCGCCGGTCCAAGTCGCGTACGTCGGCGCGTAGAGAGTCAATGTCGGTGCCTAAGTCCGCGCGCACATCTCGGATATCGGCGCGCAGCCAGGCCGCCATGCCCACGATAAGGCTGCCCAATCCGATAAGGAGGACGGCGCCCACGCTCAGAATGCCGATCAATTCGGGAGTCATGCCGTGTCGCCGCTAGGCTGCGTGTCCGCTTTGCATGTCCGCCATTATGCATTGCGGGACTGGTCGCGGCAGCCGCTCGGCGCGCGCCGACAGCCGACTAGGCGCCGCCCTGCTGTGTGGCGCCAAAGCCGTCGGCCAGGGCGCGCAGGTTCTCCCAGGGATAGATGCCCGTGGCGTGGCCATCGGTCCACGTGAAGGTGAGGGCGTAGTGACCAACGGGCGCGATGCGCACCGCGCCGATGTCCGCCGGGACCGTGTCCGGATCGAGCTGCGGGGCGCCCGTGACCTCGTTCACGCACACGGCGCAGCCACAGGCCAGGCGGATCTCACGCAGGGGCAAGGTTGACTCGGCGCCGTCGGCCCAGGTGATGCCCAGCGCCTGCTCACCCACCCGTCGCAAGCCGGTCGCCGTCGTTGCGGCGCTGGTCATGCGGGGCGGCCGTCCGCACCGTTGCGCGCCGCGTGCTCGACGAACGACCCGATCTCATCGGCCAGCGTCTCGGCCAGGGCTTGCGTGCCGGCTTCGGCCAGAATGCGAAACGCCGGTTCGTCCACATCCGGCACGACGACCGCACGCTCGCCGGGGGCGCCGATGACTACGCCGTCCAGCGGGCCCTCGTCGCGGCGCCGGCTGTGGCTGTTGAGGCGCCGCATGACCGCCCCGCGACGTTCCCAATCCACTCGAACCTCGCGACTGGCGACGGTGAACGCCGGCAGCGCCGCCACATAGGCGCTCACCGGCCGCTCCGCCCCGGCCAATCCGGCCACCAGGCGGATGACCGTCGCCATCGGGTCGGGACCGGCGTGCAGCGACGGAAAGCCGAAGGCATCGCGCCCATTGATGGTGAGCGCGGCGTCGCGCTGCATCGCCGCGCGCATCATGGCGGCGGCGTTCGTGGGCGTGCGGTGCGGAGCAAACCCCAGATCCGCTGCGTGGTTGAACACGCTATCCGGCACCGTGACCGGGAGCGCGACCGTGCCCGAGAGCCCGGCCGCGCGCAGCACCGCCACCACCAGACCGGCCGCCTCGAGAGCGTCCAGCGCCCGGCCGCGCTCATCGGTAATCCAGACGCGATTGCCGTCCGCATCGATGAGGGCCCCGAACGCCGCCCCTACGGCCGGCACGATGCGCCCAAGCCGGGCGCGCCGCGCCTCGATGTCGGCGAGCGTGGGCAGGGACGCGCTGCTCGATGAGGCGTCGATGGCTGTCTCGCGAACGCCGAGCCGCGCGAGCAGCGTCGGCAGAACTTCGCCACAGGCGCCGCCCATGTAGTCCACGACGAGTCCCAGCGTCCGTTCGAGCGGTTGCGGAATCTCGCTCAGCAACGCGTCCCCGTACTCGCTGACGGGATCGGCCAACGTGATCTCGGCGATTTCGGCGGCGCCGACGCGGCGAAAGTCCTCACGGCTGAAGGTGGTTTCGATCTTGCGCTCGTCGCTGGGGCGAATGTCGATGCCGCGCTCGTCCAGAAAGCGCACGTCGATGGCGTCCGGGTCATAGGGTGAGCGCCGAATGTGGATGCAGCCGGCGGCGTCGAACTGTTGGGTGGCGAAGCGCGCCACGGGGAACGGCATGGCGCCGATGTCGACGGTTCGGATGCCGACCGACGCCAGGCCGGACATGAGCGCTCGCTTGAACATGCGCGCCGGGCGCGTCTCGTCGCGGTTGGCGGCCACGGTCGAGCCGGGGGCCAGCGCCGAGCCCCAGGCAGACCCGAGCCGCGCGGCAAACTCCGGGGTGAGCTCGACATTGGCCAATCCGGCCACGCCGCCGTGCACGAAGATGGTGCGGCGCGCCCGGCTGCCGTGGACCAGATTGCGGTCAATCACCACGCGGTCTTCCACGAACTTACGCGGCCAGACGCTGATGCCCGCGCGCACGTTGACTTCGGCCCCGAGCGTGGTCCCATCGCCGACCACCGCGCCCTGCCCGACGGCGGCCGCTCGCCCGAGTCGGCAGTGGCGCCCGATGACGCAGCGATCGAGATTGGCCCCGACGCCGATGTAGGCATTGCTGAGCACGGTGGATTCGTGCACCTCGGCCCGCTCGTCCACCAGCGTGCGGTCGCCGACCATCGCGGGGCCGCGCACGAGGGCGCCGGCGCGAACCTCGGCCTCCCGTCCAACGTAGACCGCACCCTTGATCCGGGCCGAGGGATCCACGCGGGCCGTGGGATCGATGGTGGGGCGCGTTGGGCCATAGCCGGGCGCGCGTGGTACACGGACCCGGCCGCTGACCAGGTCGGCATTGGCCTGCCGGTAGGCGTCCAGCATGCCGACGTCGGTCCAATATCCGTCGGCCACAAAGCCGTAGACGGCTTCGCCGCGCCGCAGCATGGCCGGGAACACATCGAGGCTGAAATCCACCTCGCGCCCGGGCGGAATGTCGTCGAGCGCCGAGGGATGCAGCGCGTAGATGCCGGTGTTTATGGTGTCGCTGAGCACCTCGCCCCAGGAGGGCTTTTCCTGGAATTGCCGCACCCGGCTCTCATCGTCGGTGATGACCACGCCGTATTCGAGCGGGTTCTCCACTCGATAGAGCAATAAGGCGGCCTGCGCGGATCGCTCGGTGAAGAAGTTCGCGAAGGCGGAGAGATCGACATCGGTCAGCGCGTCGCCGGAGATCACCAGGAACGGCTCGTCGAGCACGTCGCGGGCGAGCGCGACGCTGCCGGCGGTCCCGAGCGGCCGGTCCTCGTGCGTGTAGGTGATGTTGAGGCCGAGTTCCTCCCCGGACCGGAAATAGTCCTCGATGACCGACCCGAGGTAGTGGAGCGAGATGACCACGTCGGTGATGCCGTGATGCTTGAGCAGCCGCAGGATGTGCTCGATGGCCGGGGCGTGGCCCAGGGTGATCATGGGCTTGGGTCGTTCGAGGGTGAGCGGGCGAAGGCGGGAGCCTTCGCCGCCGGCCATGACCACCGCTTTCATGCGGGATCACCCGCTGCACGCAGGGACTGGCGTTCCAACATGCGGGACCCGGTGGCGCGGACCTTCATCCGAGTCTAGCGGCTGCGAGCGTCAGCGCCCGCGGCATTTCCCACCAAAACCGTGGACGAGGACCGACGCTAGCCGGCGTCCGCCGCAGCCTCATGGTCCCTGGGCTGAGCGGCCGCCAACTCGGCGTAGATCTGGGTCGTGGCCAGGCTGGCGTGCCCGAGCATCTGCTGAATCTGCCGCACGTTGCCGTCGGCCCGCAGTCGATGCTCGGCAAACGAATGCCGCAGCGTGTGGGGCGTGATGTGGGCCTTGATTCCGGCCCGGCGGGCATAGGTCTTGACAATCAGCCAGAACCCCTGGCGCGTAAGCCGGGCGCCGCGGTGATTGAGAAAAAGCGCCGGTTCGTCGGCGCTGGGCTTGAGTCTGGCGCGGCCGGCCGCGAGGTAGTCCTCGACCGCGGCCAGGGCGCGGCCAGGGAGCGGCACGCGGCGTTCGCCGGCGCCGTTGCGCGCCAGGGTGATCGTTTCCTCGGCCTGATCCACGTCGGCAAGGTCGAGCGCCGCGAGCTCGGAAACCCGCATGCCGGTGGCGTAAAGCGCCTCGAGCATGGCGCGGTCGCGCAGATTCTCGGGCGCCCGACCGCTGGCCGCTTCCTGCAGGACCCGCTCGAC
>DAOUKN010000200.1:0-5068 GCA_034421255.1 Chloroflexota bacterium
GCCGCGGTGACGGCCAATACTTGGTAGCCACCACCGTTCCCCGCGACGCACGGGCCAGCGGGCCAAGAATCCGCTCCGACTCGCCGCGTCCGTAGAGCTCCGCAGTGTCAAACAGCGTGCACCCCGCGTCGCGGGCGGCGCTAAAGGCGGCTTCGACGTCCTTGCGCCCGTGCACCCGGCCATACTTCCAGTACTTCGTGTCGCCCCACTGCCAGGTGCCCACGCCTACACGACTCACGGTGATGCCCGTGGCTCCGAGGCGGCACGTGTCGCTCATGACCGCTGCCTTTTCTCTTCCAGTCCGAGAACCTGGCGGCTCGAGGTCGGATCGTCGAAGTCAGCCGGCCATGCCTTCGTGGACGCCTCGATGCCGAGTCGACGACGAGCCGCATTTAGCTTGTCGAAGTCAATCCAACCGGACTTTGGGAAGGGCACAACCTCGACTGCCGGAATCCCATGCTTGGTGACGACCACGCGCTCACCGCGTTCGGCGGCGGCGACAAGCTCAGACAGCCGAGATTTCGCCTCGGCTAAGCCAAGTTCCAGTTGAACTCCTCCGATGGTTAGGGGCTCGTGCTCGGCGTTTGTCGAACTTCCAATGGCGTTTGCGGACGCGCGCTAGAAACAGCCAATGACGCCGTACATGGCAGGGCGACCCCGAGAGGACTCGAACCTCCGACCTTGTGGTCCGCAACCACACGCTCTATCCAACTGAGCTACGGGGTCGGTGCGGCAAGTCTATCAACAGGGGGTGGCTCGACCCTCGGCGATTCGTCGCTGGCCCAGCCGCGAGCTGCCATGTGCCCCGCGGCCACGAAAATGGCCACGTCGGCGGCCGCGTGCATGATGATCGCCGGGACGATCGACCAGAAGTGCGCCGTCACAATGCCGAAGAGCGCCCCACCGAGAGTCCCAAGAATCAGAAACGAGACTGGGAACCGCGCCAACGCGTGATGCACGCCAAACACGACCGATGTGATGGCGATGGCCCAGGGCATGCCCACCAGATTGGCCAGGCCGAACATCGCGGCGCCGCGGAAGAACAGCTCCTCGGCGAACGGATTCAGCACCGCAAAGAAGGGCAGCTCGAGCGCGAGCGCGGACCGGTCGGGGGCGGCGCGAGGCCGCCACAGCCAGCGGCGGTACGCCAGCGACACCAGCCCGGCGCCGAGGGACAGCGCGGCGATCAGCAGCCAATCGCGCAGGCCAATATCTAGCCGCAGCCCGATCGCCGCCGGGTCGATGCCGGCCACGGTGATCCAGATCAGCGGGACGGCGATCAGCAACAGAATCCGCGTCGGCACGTCCCAGCGCATCCAGGCCCAGGCGTCGCGCCAGCTACGCCGCGCGATGAGGGCTCCGCCGGTTGCAGCCGTCATTGGCCGTTCAACTCCATCGAGTCCACTCTTCTAGTCTGACCGCTACATCTTGCCAGCGGCACCCGTCATGGGCGCCGTGACCCGCACCGGAACTGGTCGCGAGACTCCTAGGGCCGATACGCCTCGGATGTAGCCAGTCGCCGGCCGTACTGACCCTCGTAGTACTGCTGGAACTCGCCGGACACGATCGGCTCCCACCAGTCGCGGTGCGCGACGTACCAATCGACCGTGCGGTCAAGCGCCGCCTGGAAGTCGTGCTCGGGCTGCCAGCCAAGGTCGCGCAGCCGCGAGGCTTCCATGATGTAGTCCCAGTCGTGGCCAGGCCGATCATCGACGAACCGGATCAGCGTTTCGGGCCGGTCCAGTCGCTCCAGAATCGATTTGGCGACGGTGAGGTTGTCCCGATTGTTGCCGGCGGCCACGTTGTACACGGCGCCGAGTTCGCCCCGTTCCAGGACGGTGAGGAGGGCACGGGAGTGGTCATCCACATGGAGCCGGTCCCGGCGCTGCTCGCCCCGGCCGTAGATCGGCAGCGGCTTGTTGAGCAGGGCATTGATGGTGAATAGCGGCACGGCTTTCTCGGGGTGCTGCCAGCCGCCGATGGTGTTCGCCCCGCGTGTGATGCACACCGGCAGGCCGTAGGTGGCGTGCAGCGCCAGCACCTGCAAGTCGCCGCCGGCCTTGCTGGCGGAATAGGGACTCCGCGGCCGCAACAGGTCGTCCTCGCGAAACGCATGGCCGTGGCTCTCGCCGTACACCTCGTCGGTGCTGACGTGCACGATCCGCTCGACGCCGGCGACGCCGGCCGCGCTCATGAGGACGAACGTTCCGGTGACGTTGGTGCGCAGGAAGGCTTGGGCGTCCTGCAACGACCGGTCCACGTGGGTCTCGGCGGCGAAGTTCACCAGCCAGCGCGCCCCGGTCAGGACTGATGCCGCGGCCTCCGGGTCGGCAATGTCGCCCTCGATGAACTCGGCGTCAACGCCGGCCAGTCGCGTCCGGTCGCCCGCATAGGTGAGCTTGTCGAGAATGCGCAGCCGCCACTCCGGGCGGGCGGCGGCGACATAGCGCGCGAAGTTCGCGCCGATGAATCCGGCGCCGCCGGCAATGACAAGGGTCGGAGCGTCTGACATACGGAATTCTAACGGCGGCAACCGGCGGTCGCGTGACGCCGGGGAGCCCGGCATGGACTGCTAGGCTTGCCCTTCCCCCGCCGCGCGCCAGATACACTCGCATGCCACAAACCTCGCCGTTCGACTGGCTCGACGCGCACGGCGACGACGAGCCGGTCATCGACCCGGTTCGTCACGTCCGCGAGGTGGCCGAGCGAAGGGGGGCGAGCGAGCGAACCGCCGTCCCTTCGCTGGTCCTCGCCTCGTTCATGCCACCGACCGTTGAGGCCGTCGCGGACGCACTTGGGGCACAGCCCACGTGGGGCGGCGTGCGCGTCGGCGAGCTCGACGGATCGCCGGCTTCAACAAGCAGGCTGGCGGTCGGGGCTCCAGCTTCGGTGATGGCGCTCGAAGAGCTGATCGCACGCGGAGCGCGCACAATCCTCATCGGCGGCGCGGTGGGCAGCTTGCAGCCCCACATTCGGATTGGTCATCACGTCGTGCCCACCGGCGCGCGGCGCGAGGAGGGCACCTCCTACCACTACGCCGGGCCGGACCATGAAGCCACCGCGTGCGGACCCGCGACGCAGGCACTGCTTGAGGCAGCACGCAACGGCTCGCGGCCGGTTCACGAGGGCCGTGTCTGGAGCACCGATGCGCCCTACCGTGAGGTCCGGGGCAAGGTCGCGCGCTATGCCGCGGACGGTGACCTGGGCGTCGAGATGGAGTCCTCCGCGGTGATGACGCTGGCCGCCGTGCGCGGCGTCGACATCGGGCTCATCCTCACCGTCACCGACCAGGTATTCGATCCTGCGTGGGGGAACATCTTCGGCGCCCCCGAGTTCGACGCCAATTGCACGGGTCTCGCGCAGGTCATGCTCGCGGCCGCCCGCCAGCTCATCGCCGCCGGCGCGTAGGATGGCAGTACGAAAGGTCGCCTAGCCACCAGGAGGGCGCATGGCTCGCGTCAACCGTTGCATCGAGCTACTAGAATCCGGCCAGCCCATCTACATGGACGGCGTCCATGAGTTGAGCTACGACGCCGGCCGCGAGCAGGCGGGCACCTGGGCGGACTACTTCACCGTTGAGTTCGAGCACTTTCCGCTCGACGTGGTCGGGCTGACCGCCTTCATGCGCGGCCTTCGCGATGCGGGGCCGACGCGGAGCGGCCATCCCACGCCCACGGTCATTTGCACGCTCCCGGCCCACGGCGTGTCTCCGGCCGAGATTCTCGCCAACGCCTGGCAGATCCGGCACATCCTCACCGCGGGCGTTCACGGTCTGCTGCTGTGCCACGCGCGGGACCCGGCGGCCGTGCGGGCCTTCGTGGAGGCCTGCCGCTTTCCGTTTCAGACCACCGGCGTGGGTTCGGGCCTGGGCGAGGGGACGCGCGGCGCGGGCGGGCAGGCTGCCGCGGCCGCGATTTGGGGACTCGACCCCGAGGAGTATCTGCGCGTCGCCGATCCATGGCCGCTGAACCCACGCGGGGAGCTGATGCTGGGGCTCAAGATCGAGGACCGCCACGCCGTGCAACGCGCCCGGGAGACGACCGCCGTGCCTGGGATCGGTTTCGCCGAGTGGGGTCCGGGCGACATGGGCATGTCGTTCGGCCATGCCTCGCGCCACGACCCGCCCTATCCGCCCGAGATGGACGCCGCTCGCACGGCCGTTCGCGCCGCCTGCGCGGCGGCGGGTCTCCCGTTTCTGTGCAGCTGGGCCGATCCGTCGATGACCATGGAGGAGCAGGTGCGGCACCTGATCGACGAGATCGGCGCCCTGATCATCGGCGGCGGCGAGGCTCACGCCGCTTTCGGACGGAGCCATACCAAGCGCGACATGCCGGTGTAGCCCAAGTGCCAACCGGACTCGGGCCGCTGCTTGATCGGCACAATCCCAGGAATCCTCTTGGCCGCGCGGCGTCATCCGCTGATCATGGTGAAGGGACACACATCGCCAGATCCATGGCGCGCATAGACGGGTTGCACGATGGCCGATGAGGTAGTGCTGGCGGGAATCGCCGGAAGCCTGCGCCGCGGCTCGTTCAACGCGGCGCTCTTGCGCGAAGCCCAATCCCTGGCGCCCGCCGATACGCGCATCGAAATCGTAGACCTGGCGCCGCTTCCGCTCTACAACCGGGACCTTGAGGACGACGGCATTCCCGCGCCCGTCGAGGAGTTCCGGCAGGCCCTGTCCGCGGCCGACGGCCTGGTGGTCGCGACGCCCGAGTACAACTACTCCATCCCCGGCGTGCTCAAGAACGCCATCGACTGGGCATCGCGTCCGCCGGACTCGCCGCTGGATGGGAAGCCCATGGCCATCATGGGGGCAGGCGGGCGCTTCGGCACGGTGCGGGCGCAGATGCACCTGCGCGAGATCGCGCTGCACAACAGCATGCGCGTGATGATCGACCCCGAGGTGTTCGTGGCCGGGGCCTGGGGCGCATTCGACGACCAGGGCCGGCTGACCGACGAACGCCTGCGCGAGCGGGTGCGCCAGCTCATGGCGGCCTTTGGCGAGTTCGTCCGGTATGCGCCCGCTGACCCCACGCTGCGCTGGGCGTGAGCGTGACGCAGCGAC
>DAOUKN010000201.1:0-9692 GCA_034421255.1 Chloroflexota bacterium
GCCCGAGCCGGCGTGGCCGACGAGAGCGCACGGCTCACCGAGGCGCAGCACGACCTCGACGAGCGGTTGGCGGGTGTCGAGGCCGAGCGTGAGCGCGTGGTGGGCGACGCCCGCCGCGAGGCTCGCGCGCTGCTGCGCCAAACCCGCGCCGCGTTGCGGCAGGCCGAGCAGGCGGCGCGGCAGGCGCCCGGCTCCTCGACTGACGCCGCGCGTCGGCGCATGCGGAATCTCGAGGAGAAGCTCGATGCGACGAGTCCGCCCGCCGAGCTGCCGCGCGCGGCGCCATTGCTCGAGATTCGGGAAGGGGACCGCGTGCGCGTGGAGGGCTACAGCCGGGAGGCGGTCGTGGTTTCCGTGGACGATGCCGAAGCGGTGATCGGCGCCGGCAACGTGCGCGCGCGCGTGCCGCGGGCGCATGTGCAGGAGGTGCTGGCGCCGCAGCCCCAACCCCGGCCGCGGGCACGCCGGCGCGGTACCTCGGTTCCGGCCGAGGTCCACGTGCGCGGCGAGCGCGTGGTCGAAGCGTTGGAGCAAGTGGACCTGGCGTTGGACGCCGCCGTGCTGCAGGGGGCGTCCGCGCTGCGGGTGGTCCATGGGATCGGCACGGGGGCGTTGCGCCGGGCGATCCGCGGCCACGTGGGCGAACATCCAAGCGTGGTGAACCTATCCGACGCGGAACCAACCGCGGGCGGCGCCGGCGTCACCGTCGTCGCGCTGGAGTCCGGCGGCGCTTAGCCACGAACGATTGACTTGTGCTTAAATCACACCGACGGAGTTTCTAAGGAACCACGCATCCCCGTGAGCGCGCTTGATCAGACCCTCGCCAATATCCGTGAACGGATCGGCCTTCATCAGGGCCGGGGCATTAGCGAGGAGGCCACCAAGACTGCTCTGCTGAACCCGCTGCTGCGCGCCCTGGACTGGGACACCGAGGATTTGCACCAAGTCTATCCCGAATACTCCTCCACTCGCGGCCGCGTGGACTACGCCTTGCTCATTGAGGACCAGCCGCGGCTGCTGATCGAAGCCAAGACGCTCGATGCGAACCTCGACGATCCGAAGTCGGCCGAGCAACTCACCGGCTACGCCTTCAGGACTGGCGTCAGATGGGCCGTGCTGACCAACGGCGACGAGTACCGCGTCTACAACGCCTACGGCGAAGTTCCGCTCCCGGACAAGCTCTTGCACACGGTCCGGGTGAGCGATCAGGATTCTCGCGCCGCCGAGACGCTCAACCTGCTGTCCCGCAGCGCGGTGCGGGACAACCGCCTGGACGCGCGCTGGCAGGTCGAGCTCGAAAACCGACGGCTACAGCGCGTGAACCAGCAGCTACAGACGATGCTGCAAACCCTGGTCGATCAAGACCCGCCGAACGAAGCGCTCGTGCGGCTGTTACGAAACCGGCCTGACTGCGAGTTGTCACCGCGGGACGTCAGAGACGGCCTGCGCCGGACGCGCGTGCGGTTCGAGCTTTCGGCGGTGCCTGCACTCCCGCCCGATATCCCGACGCCTCCAGTTGATCCAGTCGGTCCGGTGCCGCCAGAACCGCAGCGGCGGGTCAGGCTAAAGTCGCTCTTCACGCAAGGATTCATGCAGCCGCCTCTTGACATCCACGTAGAGGTGCAAGGACACAGATTTTCCGCCGTCATTGATGCCGACGGGAATGTGATTTTCCAAGGTCAGCGCTTGCAAATGGCTAGCGCAACGCAGGCGGCGCGTAGGGTCGCGGCCGCCGCTTCGCCAGAGAGCATTTCCCTACCCACCGCTTTCTGGGAATTCTGGCGGTTCACCGATGCCGACGGCCAAATCAAACCGCTCGGCGTCCTGCGCCAAAGGTTTCTCGAAGGGAGCGGGGCGGATGCAGAACCTCCAAGCCCGTCTCCGGGACTACGCGGTTCACGAGTCTCGATGGGGCAACTCATCGAGGCAGGGATCTTGACGCCGCCACTTGAGATTCACACGACCTATAAGGGACCTCGCCTAACCGCGCGCATTGAGGCCGACGGCGCGGTAACGTTTCAAGGCAACCGCTACACGACACCGTCGGGAGCGGGACGCGCGGCTAAAGTGCTGCGTGGAGGCCCCAACGTCGGTCCCAACGGTTGGACATTCTGGGAGTTCACCGATGCCGACGGCCGGGATCAACCACTTTCAGTTTTGCGGGATCGATACCTGGAGCAGCGCGCGCCCGAGGAATCCTAAGCGCACCATCCCGCTAGTCTCCGTATCGATAACGGGACAGGCTCTGAGCGAGATTGAAGGGCGTGGTTCGACAAGCTCACCACGAGCGGTGCGTCAACGCCCAGCGGAAGCGGCGCTATTGCTGCAGGATCTCGAACTCGACCTTGGGCTCGCGGCGCAGGAGCCAGCGCGCCAGGGCGCGGCGCACGGATCGATGGCGCGCGGCGAAGGCCAGGACCGACGCGGTCACGCCAAGGGCGCCGCCCACGACCAGCCCCATGCCGAGTCCGGTGCCGAATCCTCGCGACATGCGCCTTTCCCCACCTACTGCAAGCGAGCCACGACGGGGGCGTCGCTCCAGAGCTCGTCCAGGCGATAGTAATCCCGTGCCTCGGGCGCGAACACGTGAACCACCACGCCGCCAAAGTCGGCCAGCAGCCACCCGTCCGTCACTTCGCCCTCGAATTGCGGATGTGAGGCGGACGGGGGCACGGGTTCGCGGTCGAGCGCATCGCGGATGGCGCGCATCTGGACGGTGCTGCCGGCGGTGCACACGACGAAGTAGTCGGCAATGATCGTGAGCCCGCGCAGGTCCAAGAGGGCAACATCCGTGGCACCCCTTTCCGCCAACACTTCGACCACACGGCGCGCGCGCTCCAGCGGGATCAGCGTGCGCTGTGCTCAGGCATCATGAGGTGCCGCGATTATATCCGACGGTCGGCGAGGTCCAGCTCATCCTCCAACGACATCCCGCACTCTTCGGCATTGGTCGGACGAAGAGCCCCTCACCCTAACCCTCTCCCCGCGGGAGAGGGAACCGGACCAGGAACGGCGATGATCTGAGGGATGACTACCGGTACAGACCGTGGCGTCGGATGTAGTCGGCCACGGCGCAGGACACGAGACCTTCAAGCGAGTCACCGGCCGCAATGCGCCGCCGCACGTCAGAGGCCGCGACTTCGCTGGCCGCGTCATGGAGGATGCGAACCCGCGTCGCGGCTGTGGGATGGTCGCGGAGCAGGTCGTCGGGCAACTCCGCGGCGTAGCCGGTCCGAGCCACCGCGACGACTTCGCTGATGGCGAAGATCGAATCCGTGTCGCGCCATGCCGCCATGGCCTCCAGGGCGTCCGTCCCGACGATGAGCGTGAAGACCGCGTCGGGATGGGTCCCGGTGAGCGTTCGCAGGGTGTCGATGGTGTAGGACGGTGCGGGGCGCGACAGCTCGAGGTCCAGGACCTCCAGCCACGAGCGATCCCGCACCGCCAGGCGGCACATGGCCAGGCGGTGGACGGGGGACGCGTGCGGTGTCCCGCGAAACGGGGAGCGGGCGGCGGGAATAAGCCAGACGCGGTCGAGCGTCTCGGCGTCCCTGACCTGCCGCGCCACGGCCAGGTGCCCGCAATGCACGGGATCGAAGGTGCCGCCGAGGAGTCCGATGCGCATGGGTCCGCTACCCGAGCCGTTTGCCTAGCTCGGTTAAGCCCCGCACTTCGAAGCAGCACCGGACGACGTTTCTAGTCGAGCGGGGCTGGATTCCCGCCTCCGCGGGAATGACGGAGGAGCTACGCAAGGGTCTCCTTTCGCGTCACGAGTTGGCGCGGTCTGCCGCTGCCCGCCGCGGCGAGCGCGGCGCGCACCAGCGCGGCAGTGCGCAGCGCGCCGACTAGATTGGGCGCCTCCGAGCGCGCCTGGCCGGTGCGAACCGTCTGTACCAGGTCGCGCACCGCGTCGGATAGGCCGTCCGCCGGACGCCAATCCACCGTCGCCACGCGCGAACGCCCCGCCGCCCGGAATGAGAATGCGGTGTCCATCTCGTCGAGCTCGGCATCGTTGAAGCCGGCGAGCGTGGCCGTGGTGAAGCCCTCCGACAGCGTCACCTTTCGCCGTCCGTCGGTGAGTTGCACGACTGCGGAAAGACCGTCGGGAGGTTCTTCCAGACGGCTGACCGCGAACGCCGCGCTGTCGTGACGACCAAACTCCAGCGTGCCGGCCACGGTCGATGGCGCGACGGGATCGGTTGACGTCCCATCCGTCGATTCGGCGTACACGCGACTCGGCGATCGGTCCATCAGGTGCGTCAGGATATCGAGCGTGTGGAAGGCCGCCACGGGCAGAGCGTCGACGCCCTGCGTGGTGACGTGCGCATGCATGAACTTGGGCGACGTGAGCAGCCGACGGGCCAGCCGCACGACGGGCGAGCCGCGCCAGGGCAACGCCGCGAGCGCCGGCGTCGGCAACGTGCGCAGCGCCGCCCGCGACTGCGGAGTGGCGCCCAGCGACACGAGTGCGCTGGGATCGATGAGCGTGGGCAGGCCGGTCGAGGCGATGGCGTTCGCGGCCGGTTCCGGCAGAGCCGAGGCTTCGGCAATGACGAGGGCCTGGGCGTTTGGGTGCTCAACGAGCTCCACGCCCGCAACGGTCGCCGCGGCATCGGCGTAGCGCCGCGCCACGGGGCCTTCGCCCACCACAGCAACGCGCACGGGGCGATCCATAGCCACCGAATCTGCGCCCAGGCCGGCGCGGCGTCAACCGCGCTACGATGCGGCGGGCAGCACAGCGAGACTTGCGGAGCGCACATGGCCAGCGAAGCCCTGCGGCTTGAGGGCTGGGCTCTGATCCTGGGAGCGTCCAGCGGATTCGGCGCCGCCACGGCGCGTCACCTGGCGAAATGCGGCATGAACGTGGTGGGCGTGCATCTCGACCGCCGCAACACGCAGCACCTCGCCGATGCCGTGCGCGACGACATCGAGGCGGCCGGCGGCCAGGCCAGGTTCTTCAACGTCAACGCCGCGGACGCCAAGGCGCGCGCGCGAGTGCTAGACGAGGTCGCGGGCGAGCTCTCGCAGCATCAGCCGCCGGTGCGCGTGGTGCTGCACTCGCTGGCCTTCGGCACGCTGCGACCGTTCATCGGCGAGGGCGACGAGCCGGGCATGTCGTCGCGGCAGCTGGAAATGACGCTGGACGTGATGGCGAACTCCCTGGTCTATTGGACCCAGGACCTGGTGGCGCGGGACTTGCTGGGCGCCGGCTCCCGCATTCTGGCGATGACCAGCGCCGGCTCCGATCGCATTTGGCCGGGATACGGCGCCGTGGGCGCCGCCAAGGCCGTCCTGGAGGCCCACGTGCGCCGGCTGGCCGTGGAGTTGGCGCCGCGGCA
The DNA here is from genome assembly GCA_034421255.1 of Chloroflexota bacterium. Classification (GTDB taxonomy): domain Bacteria; phylum Chloroflexota; class UBA11872; order UBA11872; family UBA11872; genus JAJECS01. The sequence goes on from DAOUKN010000201.1 coordinate 5,340, forward strand.
GGTGACGGTGAACGCGCTCCGCGCCGGCGTGACGGACACGCCCGCGCTGCGCAAGATCCCCGGTCACGAACAGCTGGTGGCCAACGCCGAGCGTCAAAATCCCGGAGGACGACTGACCCGCACCGAGGACATTGCGCAGGCCATCGCGGCCATGGCGCTGCGCGAGACGAGCTGGATTTCGGGCAACGTCATCGGCGTCGACGGCGGCGAAAACCTCACCGGCTAGCCGCGTCCTGGCCCGCGCCACACGCCGTCCGCCAAGTGGTTATGCTATGGCCCGAAATCGACTCCGGCCGATGCCCGGCCGGGCGGGGGGCTTGACCATGTGACGATGCCGCGGGGCCGACGACGATTCCCCCGCGATCCCTTGGGAGCAGCCACGAGCAGCCGCGGCTGGCGCTCCCCCTTTGTCGGCGCGGCAATGGCCTGTGACCCGAGCATCGGCGCTGGGTCGGAAGCGTCGTTTTACTTTCACAGGAGCGTTTGCCCTATGACATTGCTTTGGTCGCGCGGCCAGCCCCGCTGGGTCGCGACCTTTCGAATTCTCGCCGCCGTTGCCATGGCGCTGGCGGCATTTCTCATTGTTCGCGGCGTCGTGCTGGCCGCCGGCGATCCCGCCGGGGACGCCACCCTCGCGGCCGACCACGACGCGGGCGTCAACTTCGTTTGGACGCTGACCTCCGGCGCGTTGGTGTTCTTCATGCAGGCCGGGTTCGCCCTGCTGGGCGCCGGCCTCATCCGCGCGAAGAACACCGTCAACTACCTGACGAAGAACATCCTGGACTTCGCCGCCGCCGGGTTGTCGTTCTGGGCGTTCGGGTACGCCTTCATGTTCGGCGGCTCGGGTCTGCCGGGAATGGCCGAAGGCAACGCCTTCATCGGCTTTTCCGGGTTCTTCCTGGTGCGCGACGCGTATGACGTGTCGACCACCAGCTTCTGGTTCTTCCAGATGGTCTTCGCGGCCACCACGGCCACCATCGTTGCCGGCGCGGTTGCCGAGCGCACCAAGGTGACGGCCTACCTGGCCTACGGCTTCCTGGTCACGGCGCTGATCTACCCCATCTACGGTCACTGGATGTGGGGTGGCGGCTGGCTGGGCGGCGAGCAGCTCGAATCGTGGGTCGGCGCCGCGGCCGTGGACTTCGCCGGATCGGGCGTGGTGCACACGATCGGCGGCGTGCTGGCTCTGGCCGGCGCGGCCACCGTGGGCGCGCGGTTGGGCAAATATGGGCCCAACGGCGAAGTGCGAAGCATTCCGGGCCACAACATGGTCTATGTGGTAATCGGAATGTTCGTGCTGTTCTTCGGCTGGTTCGGCTTCAACGGCGGGAGCACGGTGGCGGGGAATGACCTGCGAATCGCGGTCATCATCACCAACACCTTCCTGGCGGGCGCCACCGGCGCCGTCACGGCCGCGTACCTCGGCCTGGTACGGACGGGTCGCATCAGCGCGGCCAATACCAGCAACGGCGCCCTCGCCGGGCTGGTTGGCATCACGGCGCCCTGCGCCTTCGTGGCGCCCTGGGCGGCGGTGATCATCGGCGCGATCGCGGCGGTGCTGATGCTGGTGAGCGTCCACGTGGTCGAGCACCGGCTGAAGATCGACGACCCGGTTGGCGCGTCGTCGGTGCATGGCACCGCCGGCGTGTGGGGCCTGCTGGCCGTGGGCATCTTTGCCGATGGCACCTACGGCGGCGTGTCCGGGTTCATTGCGGGTAACGGCTCGCAGTTCGTCGCGCAGCTCATCGCGGCCATCGTGGCCGTCGCGTGGGCGCTGACGACCGGGCTGCTGCTGTTCAACGTCCTGAAGCGGACGGTCGGCCTGCGCGCCTCACGCGAGGAGGAGCTGAGCGGATTGGATCTGCCGGAGCACGGCGAGTCGACGTATACGCACGACGACGTCGAGCCCGAGGCGGAGCCGGCGCCAGAGCCGGCGACCTAGTCGCGGATCGGCGTTCGACGGATGTGGGGCGGGCCCTGCGGGGCCCGCCCCACTCGCCTCAGGCGGCGTCTGTGGAACCCGACGAGGGTGGGTAGTGGCCAGATTCCCGCTCCCCACCTGCGCGGGGACATGTTTCGTGGGAATGACGGAGGGGTCACGGCCGTGAGGAGCTGACGGGCGTTGTGCCCATTCGTCAGCCCCTTAGATTCCTCGCCTGCGGCTCGGAATGACAGAAGGAGGGAGCAGCGGCGGGTGCGGGAATGACGCCGGGTTGCGGGACCGCGCCGGGCGCAATCGCGCCAATGCTTGCACCGGACGACATCTACGCGGGCGGCCACATGGCGCCGGGATTGAGGCGCTGATCCGGATCGAAGGCCCGCTTGAGGGCGCGCATGGCCTCCAGCGTCGCCGGAGTCATGGCCCGCGCGACAACCCCACGCTTGACCCGCCCGAGGCCATGCTCACCGGACAACACACCGCCGGCAGCCAGCCCCACGTCGGCGATGACCTCCAACATCTCGGCAGCCGCCTCGCGCTCCGTTGGGTCATTCGGGTCGTACAGCATGTTGGGGTGGAGCGTGCCGTCGGCGGCGTGCCCAAAGATCGCGACGGGCACGCCGCGGCGGTCGGCTTCGTCGCGGATGCGGGCGTAGGTATTCGCCAGCGCGCGGCGGGGCACACAAATGTCCTCGCCGATCTTGGCGGGGCGGATGCGGCTCAGTGAAGCCGTGAGTCCGCGCCGCGCCGCCCACCAGCGCTCGGCGGTGGCGGCGCCGACGACCTCCACCCCCGCGCCCCGCCGGGCCAAGACGTCGAGGAGCAGTTGCTCGTCCATCCGCACCGCCTCCGGCTCACCGTCCAGCTCAACCAGCAGCACGGCGCCGGCATCCGACGGCAGTCCACGGGGCCGCGCCCGCTCGATGGCCTGAATCGTCCGCGCGTCGAGAAACTCCAGCTTGGCCGGCACGAGGCCGGTCTCCAGCAGCAGCGGCACCAAGGCCAGCGCATCCGTGGGTGACTCGAAGGCCGCCGCGCGCACCGTCCGCGCGGGCGGCGGCTCGATGAGGCGGACCTCGATCTGCGTGACGATGCCGAGCGTGCCTTCCGAACCGATCAGCGCGTCGACCACGGGGCCGTCGGCCGGGCGGGCGGCCTCGATTGCGTCGCCACGGCCGGTGACGGCGCGCAGGCGCGTGACGAAGTCGCGCGTCACGCCGTATTTGAACGCGCTGGCGCCCCCGGCATTGGTGACCACGTTGCCGCCGAGCGTCGAGCCAGCCTCCGACGATGGGTCGGGCGGATAGCGCAGGCCGCGCGCCTCGGCGTAATCCCGAAAGGCATGGGTGACGACTCCGGGCTGAACCACCGCCAAGCGACCGTTCGCATCGAATCGCTCGATTTCCTGCATGCGATTGGTGTCGATGACCAGGGATTGCGGCGGCGGAACGGCGGAGGCGGCGAGGCTGGTGGCACCGCCTCGCGCCAGGCAGGGAACATTTGCGGCAGCCGCCGCACGAACGAGCTGCCGGACCTCCGACTCGCGCTTGGGGAACGCCACGACGGCCGGTTGCCCGCGATAGCCCATCGTGGCGTCATAGGCATAGGTCCATAGGGCATCGGGGTCGTCGACGACATTGGCCGCGCCGACGATGGCGCGGGCGCGGGCGGCGAGGGTCACTGGGCCGCGCCACAGCACATGTAGTCCCGCCCGGGATCCTTCATTTCGGCCGCCATCTATCCGTCATTCCGAACGTAGTGAGGAATCTAAGGACAGTGGCGCATGCTCCGCGCCCCTGAGATTCCTCGCTTCGCTCGGAATGACAGCTTGGAGTGCTCAAATGACATCGGTCGGTCGGGAAGGACGGGACTCGAACGCTCAACCAACATCCGGGCCGGTCGACGCTTCTGTTCGTATTTTGTATGGTATCAGCGTGTCCACTCCTGAGGTTTCCCGCCGGCGAATCAGCCAGATGGCCGCACGGCTGCGATTCATGCCCGGCGGATCGGGCTGGGCTCCGATCGTGGACGTTGCCGGGTACGCCGCCCAGCGTCAACTGGTACGGCCGATCACGCTGCCGCTGCCGGCGGGACTCGGGGCCGCGCTGGTGCCGCGGCGCGCGCGGTTGCCGCTGCTGCTCCTGGGCGCGCACGCCCCGCCCGCCTGGAAGAACGTCAGCGTGGCGCACGAGCTTGGCCACTTGACCCTGCACCAGGGACCGGCCGGCGATCCTCATCCTCGGTCCACCAGCCGGCGCACGGAGTGGGAAGCCGATCGATTCGCCATCGAGCTGCTGTTGCCGGAGGTCGTCGTCGAGCGCTACGCGCGGCACGCGCGCGGACGCATTGACGACCTGGCGGCTCGGCTGGTCGTGCCTCCGACCGTCCTGCGGCGGCGTCTCCGTGAACTGGGT
>DAOUKN010000202.1:0-4381 GCA_034421255.1 Chloroflexota bacterium
GTCGACGAGCAGCTGCGCGGCGCGATTGGTCAGCTCGGCGTCAGCCCGGGGCCGCGCCCGCGCCGGAAACGGGTCCGGGTCCTCGGGCAGGGTGTCGACCTCGGACGCTTGCAGGTCCCAGGGGATCTCGATCCCAACGGGTCCGGGCCGTCCCACCTGCGCCGCGGTGAACGCCTTGCGCACGGCGGTGGGAATCGTGCGCGGGTCAGCGATGGACCAGACGCGCTTGGTGATGGGTTGCAGCATCTGCATGAACGCCTGGTCTGCCGGCGCGGTATCCGGGCGCGAGGTCTCCTGCAGCTGGCCGCGGCCATACCAGCGCTGGATGGGCGCGCCCACGATGGCGAGCACCGGGCTGGACGTCGACATGGCCGTGGCGATGCCCATGATCATGTTGGCCGCGCCCGGTCCCACCGACGAGCAACACACGCCGACCTGGCCGCTGACACGGGCGTAGCCGTCGGCGATGTGGGCCGCCGCCTGCTCATGCCGCACGAGCAGGAAGTCGATCTGGTCGGAGCCGTGAATCGCGTCCAGGATGTTGGTGTTGCCGTGCCCGGGAATGCCGAAGACGTAGCGCACGCCGTGGCGTTCCAGCGCGTCGACCAGGACTTCGGCGGCGTTCACGGGGTGGCTCCGGTCGGGCGGCAGACCCGTCGATCCCTCAATGTACGACGCGGGTGGGAAGCCGGACTATGGCGGGATGCCCGCGCTTGGCATGGCCCGGATATCCTGAGGCGCGACTCCAGACCGTGCTGGGCAACCGGCTGCATGTTTCGCATCGTCCACGCTGCCGACATTCACCTCGACACGCCGTATCGGCGTCACGACGAGGCGGTGCGCGCGCGGTTGCGCGAGGCGGGGCGCGAGGCCTTCGTTCGCCTGATCGACCTGGCGCTGGAGCGGCAGGCGGACGCGCTGCTGATCGCCGGCGACCTCTTCGACAACGAGTTGCTGACCCTCGCCACCGAGCGCGTGCTGGTCGATGAGCTGACGCGCGCCACCAGCGCCGGCCTGACGGTGGTCTACGCCACGGGCAACCACGATCCGGGGCGGGCGAACTATCGGGCCATGGGCATCGGCTGGCCGGATGAGCGCTTTCACCTGGTCGCCTCGCGGCAGCCGCGGCAGATCGCCATCGAGCGCGACGGCGAGGTGGTGGGCTGGGTCGTCGCGGCGGGGCACCAGACGCCGCGCGAGGACCGCGACCTGGCCGCGACGTTTCCCCATGTGCCGGGTCCTGAACCGGCCGTGGGGCTGCTCCACGCGCACGTCGTCAGCGCGGCATCGATCGACCTGCACCACAGCTACGCCCCCACCTCGCTCGAAAGCTTGGACCCCAGCTACGCCTACTGGGCGCTGGGTCACATCCACCATCGCCAAGAGGTGCGGTCCGATCCGCCGGTTCACTATTCGGGCAACGTGCAGGGCCGGCAGTTCGGCGAGGAGGGCGCCAAGGGCGCGCTGGTGGTGACGCTGGAGCGCGGCGCCGCGCCGGAGATCGAGTTTCACGCGCTGGCGCCGGTGCGCTGGGAGGCGCTCGAGCCCGCCGGACTCGACGCGGCGCATACCCTGCAGGATGTCAAAGCCGCGGTGGTCGCGGCGTTCCGCGGTCCCCAGAGCGACGCCCCTCCCGACCAGGAGTGGATCCTGCGGGTGGACCTGAGCGGCGCCTGCCCGCTGGCATCGACGCTGACCAACGCCGACGAGCGCACCGAGCTAGCCGCGCAGTTGCGGGAGGATCTGGGCGTCCTGGACGTGGAGGTTCGCGACCGCGGATTGCACCGGCCGGTGGACATCGAGGCCCACCGCGACCAACCGCATCTTCTCGGTCAGACCCTGGCGCTGCTGGCGCGCGCGGCCACCGACGACGCGGCGCTGGACGGCATCACGCCGGACCAGATGGCGGGCGGCGACGGCGGAGACGCGGCCGAGCGACGCGCGTACCTCCGCGAGCTGCTCGAAGACCTGGACGCCGAGGCCGCCGCGCGGCTGCTGCGTGAGTCGGAGACGGCATGAGAATCGACGGCTGGGAGATCGACGCCTTCGGTCCGATCAGCGGGTGGAACCAGCACGGTCTGGCCGAGCACGGCGTGGTGGTGATCGCCGGCGACAACGAGACCGGCAAGTCGGCGCTGTTCGAGTTCCTAACGACCGCGCTGTTCGGCTTCGCACCGGCCACGGCCGCGAACCATCCCTACAGTCCCTGGAGTGGAGGCTTCCCCGGCGGGGCGCTGCTCGCGAGCCTGAGCGACGGGCGCGGCGTGCGCATCGCGCGTCGCCTGACGTCGAATCCCCGGGGAGCAATCGAGATCGACGGCCACCCGCATGATCTGGCCAACCGTTCCGTCGCCTGGGTTGGCGGGTTGGCGCGCGTGATATTCACCAACCTGCATGCCGTGACCCAGGAAGACGCGCTGGGCATGGACCCGCGCACCTGGCAGAGCGTGGAAGACCGCATGCTCGGCGGGTCGTCGTTCGACTTCCTGCGGCCGGCGCGCGAGGCCGTGGCGCAGCTCGACCAGGATCGCCAGGCGCTCTGGCGGCCCGACCGCAGGGGGCGACCGAAAACCACCGAGCTACGCGAGCGCCTGAGCGCGTTGCGCGGGGAGCTGCGGCCGGCCAGTGGACGCCGCGCGGAGATCGAAGCCAAGCAGGCGCGCCTGGTTGAGATCGCCGAGCGCCTGGAGGCGGTCGAGCGGGGGGCGGAGGGACTGCAGGCGATTGAGGTCATGCTGGAGCGCGACGCCACGCTGGCGCCTATCGTGCGCCGCGCGCGCCGGGCGGCGGCGCTCGACGCGGAGGCCGCATCGCTCGTGGCAAACGACGACTTCGGCCCCGATCCGCGGGCCGCGCGATCAGAGCTGCGCGACGCCGTCACGTCGAACGAGCAACGCCTCGGTGAGATCGATGCCGAGATCGAGCAGCTGGAGGAGTCGCTTGAGATTGCGCCGGTTCACACGACGGCGTTGGCTCGCCGCGACTCGATCCTGGAATTGCAGGCCGAGATCCCGCTGCACGTCGAGGACCAGAAGCGGATCGAGCAGATGTCGAGCGAGCTGCAACGCGAAGGCGGAGGATTCGCTCAACTGGCCGAGCGGGTGCTGGACCGGGAGCTGGATGCGGAGGCCCTGGCGACGCTGCGCGCGCTGCGCATTGCCGAATCGCGCGGACGCTTCGAGGCGTGGACCGTAGCCGTCGCCGACGCGGACTACCGAGCCGTGGAACGGCGGCACGCGGCGGAGACCGCGGAGCGGGCGCAACGGGAGCGCGAGGCCGTCGGCGATGTTCCCGACCCGGCGCAGGCGCACGGGCGCGTGCAGACCCTGCTCGAGCTCGACCGGGCCGAGGCCTTATCGGCCGGCGGTGACCAGTCGTCGATGCCGTTCTGGCGGTTCTGGGTCGCTCCGGCTGTGGCGCTGGCCGGGGTGGCGGCGATCATCGTGGGCGTGGTTGTGGGCGACGCGATCGTGGCCGGCGTGGGCGCCTCGCTGACCGCGGGCGCGACGGTCGACCTCACGCGGATCGTGATGGTGCGGCGTCGCTCCGGCGGCAGGCTGGCCGCCGTGGAGGCGCTCCGAAAGAGATCGGGCTTGGAGCCTGGACTGAGCCCCGCCGACGCCCTGGAAGCGGCCATGCGCCAGCGCGACGCGGCGCGGCGCGCGGCAGAGATCGATCAGCGGCTCGCGGCGGCCAATGTGGCGATCGAGGATGCGGCGCGGCGTGAGGACGAGGCCGGGCAGGCTGTCGCCACGGCTCGCGACGCCTGGTTGGAGCTGCTTCCCGGCGTCTCGATTGCGCCGGTGCAGTTGCAGCGTCCCCGCGAGACCCTGCTACGCGACGTGGAGGAGCTGCGCGAGTCGCTGTCGCGCACGCACGCCCTGGAGGAAGACCGCGACATCGTGCGGGAGCGCGTCGACCTTCGCCTGAGCCGCCTGCAGAGCCTGCACGTTGCATTGGGACTCGATCCGGCTGCCGATGTCGTCCAGGCGGTCGCGGAGCTCGGCCGGTTGCTGGACGCCGCGGAGAAGGTCAAGAGCGAATCCGAGGCTGCGGCGGCGGACATTGCCAAGCTGCGCAAAGAGCGACGGGATGTCGGCGACGCGCGGGACGCCGCCGACGGCGAGCTGGCACAGCTCGAAGGCCGGTTGGCACAGATCGATTCCGCCAGCACCGATCCCGACGCGGGCCTCGATCGGCTGGAGCGAGCGCGCACCTCGAGAGCCGAGGCGGCGCGCGCGCGGGCCGACCTCGACCGCGAGACGCCCAACTGGCGCGAGCGCGTGGACGAGGCCGACCGGCTGGAGGCGCAGGGTGAGGCCATCGAGCTATCGGACGACCGCCGGGTCGAGCTGCGACGCCGTAGCGACGAGTTGCAGGA
>DAOUKN010000203.1:0-7536 GCA_034421255.1 Chloroflexota bacterium
CGGGGAGCAACGGATTGCCCAGCACGAAGCACGAGACGATATCCGTGCCGCCCGCGATCGACGAGATGCGCACCTCCGCCCCGGCCGCCGCCTGCGTCCAGCGAAACGCCGCCGGCGACAGCGGCGATCCGGTCGACAGAACCGCCCGCAGGGAGGGATGCGCCCACGTCGGCGTCCGCCGCCGCATGCAGGTTTCGAGGAACGGCGCGCTGGTGCCGAAGATTGTTATGTCAATCTCGTCAATCAGCCGCCACAGCCGTCCCAAGCCCGGATGCCCCGCGCTCCCGTCGTAGAGCACCAACGTGCAACCCGCGGCCAGCCCGGTCACCAGCCAGTTCCACATCATCCAGCCGCAGGTCGTGACGTAGAGCATCACGTCCTCAGGCGTCACGTCGGTGTGCAGCTGGTGCTCCTTGCGGTGCTGCACCAGGCTGCCGCCCGCGCCGTGGACCATGCACTTGGGCGGGCCGGTCGTGCCCGACGAATACAGGATGTACAGCGGGTGATCGAACGGCAGCGGCGCGAACGCCAAAGGTTCGGCCCGCGGGCGGTCGACGAATTCGCGCCACGCGACCCAACCGGCATCGGCAACCGTCTCGCCCTCCGGCGCCACCACCACGACCTGACGCAGGCTCGGCAACTCCCTGACGACCGCGCGCACGGTGTCCAGGCAGTCGTAGGCGCGTCCGCCGTAGCGATAGGACGCGCTGGCGACGAGCAGCTTGGGTGAAATCTGGCCGAGGCGGGCCAGGGCCGCCTGCGCCCCGAAGTCCGGCGAACACGCGCTCCAGATGGCCCCGATGCTGGCGCTCGCCAGAAACGCCACGATGGCCTCGACGCCGTTGCTGACCATGCCGGCCACTCGATCGCCCGACGTGATCCCCGCCCCGCGCATGGCGTCGGCGCAGCATTCGACCTGGCGGTGCAGCTGCCGGTAGCTGACGGTGTCGGTCACGCCCTCCTCGGTGACGGCGATCAGCGCGGTGTGCTCGTCACGACGCCGCAAGCAGTTCTTGGCGTAGTTGAGGCGCGCCCCTGGAAACCACTCGGTGCCGGGCATCCGGTCGGGGCCCTTGACGCGCTCTGCCGGTGTGTCGAACTGGATGTCCGCGAACTCCGCGAAGAGACCCCAAAACGCCTCCCGCTCATCCACCGACCAGCGCTGCAGCGCGGCGTAGTCGGCAAACGTCCGACCCGCGCGCGCCTGCGCCTCCCGCCAGAACCTCCCAAGCAGGGTGTGCTGGTGGGCCTCCGCCGGTGGTCGCCACAACGGCTCGGAGTGTTGGGAACGGTTCACGCGCCGGAATCCTCGACAGGCGCCCACTGGCGAGCGCGGTCAATGGCGGCGCGCCAGATGTCGCGCGACACGGCGCTCAGATCGCCGCGCGGTTCGACCACTCGATCGGGCGGACGGTGCCGCCGAATCTCCTCCGGCGTGTCCCAGATCCCCGCCGCCAGCCCCGCAAGGAATGCGGCGCCCAGGGCCGTCGTCTCCAATTGGGCGGGGCGCACCACCGGACGCCCCGCGATTGCTGCCTGCAGCTCCAGCAGCAAGTCGCTGGCGGCCGCCCCGCCGTCCACGCGCAGCGGCGCGTCGCTCGGGTCCATCACGTCCAGCACGTCCGCAATCTGGTGCGCAATGGCTTCCAGCGCCGCGCGGCAGAGGTGGTCGGCGATGACGCCCGCCGTCAGGCCGACGATGGTCCCGCGCGCCCGTGGATCCCAGTTGGGCGTGCCCAGGCCCGCGAACGCCGGCACGATCACCGCGCCCGCGGCGTCCGGCACGCGACGCGCTCGCACCTCGCACTCCGAGGCCTGCGCGATGAGCCCCAGGCCGTCGCGCAGCCACTGGATCAGCGCGCCGGCCACGAACACGCTGCCCTCCCGGGCGAAGGTCACGCGTCCCCCGAGACTCCACGCAACGGTCGTGAGCAGACCCTCGATGTTTGCCGGCCGCTCCTCGCCGGCGACCTGCAGCAGAAATCCGCCCGTCCCATAGGTCACCTTGGTGTCGCCGGGCGCATGGGCCAGGTGGCCGAACAACGCCGCCTGCTGGTCGCCGGCTAATCCGGTGATTGGGACGCCCGCCGCCACGCCCGAGTCTTGGGCGGTGCAGGCAATCTCTCCGGCCGAGTCGACGATCGTCGGCAGCGCCTCACGCGGCACGCCGAACAGCTCCAGCAACTCGTCGCGCCACGCTTGCGCCTCCAGGTCCATCAGCATCGTGCGCGAGGCGTTCGAGACATCGGTAACGTGCGCGCCGCCGGTGAGGTTCCAGAGCACCCAGGCGTCCACCGTGCCCAGCCGCAGGCTGCCGCGCTCCGCCGCGTCGCGCACCGGGTCTTGGTGGGCCAGCATCCACTCATACGCCGTGGCCGAGAAGTACGGGTCCACCGTCAACCCCGTGAGGGCTTGAATGCGCGGGCCCCAGTCAGAGGCGCGCAGCGCCTCGCAACGCGGCGCCGTGCGCCGGTCCTGCCACACGATCGCCGGCGCCAGCGGGCGGCCCGAAACGGCGTCCCAAGCCACCGCCGTCTCGCGTTGATTGGTCACGCCGATGGCCGCCAGCGTTGGGTCGCCCGCGTCCGCCAGCGCAAGCTGCGCCGCGCGCTGTACGCTGCGCCGGATCTCCGCCGCATCCTGCTCGACCCAGCCGGGCCGGGGATGACGGGCGGCGATCGGGACGCGTCCCTGGCCCGCCACGGTCGCATCCGGCGCCACGACCAGCGCCGCGGTGCCGCTGGTCCCCTGGTCGATCGCAAGGATCACGGCGGTGCCTAAGTCCGAGGGGTCGGGTACGGTAGCATGGAATTCAACAGGGATTGCGGACGAGTGGTTCTCAGCGATAGGAGCCTACGCGAGGTCATCGCCTCAGGGCGCCTTCGCATTGATCCGTTTGACGATGCGGCAGTGCAGCCGTCCAGCATCGACCTGCGGCTCGGCACCGTCATGCGGGTGTTCCTCAACCACACCGACACGCACATTGACCCACGCATAGATCAGGAAACGTTAACTGAGCAGGTGGCCATTAGTCCCGGCGAGCCGTTCGTGCTCCATCCCGGTGAGTTCGTGCTCGGCGGCACCATGGAGCACGTCGCCATGCCCGACGATCTGGTCGGTCGCATCGAAGGCAAGAGCTCGCTTGGACGCCTGGGCCTGATGGTGCACAGTACCGCCGGGTATGTTGACCCCGGTTTCCAGGGCAAGTTCACGCTGGAGTTGGCCAACATCGCGACCCTGCCGATCCTGCTCCGGCCCACCATGAAGATTGGCCAACTCTCCATCATGCATTTGACCACCCCTGCCGAGCGGCCCTACGGATCGCCCGGTCTCGGCAGCAAGTATCAGGGCCAGCCGGAATCGACGCCCAGCCGGGCGCATCTGGGATTCTCCGAAGTCCCGAACCACCATGGAGGCAACGAATCAGGATGACCGCCGAACCGCAGCAACCGTCCGCCGTCAACAACGACGACGAGCCGTATCTGGAGTCCTCCGGCGGCGTCGTCTACCGCGTGCGCAAGGGCCGCATCCAGGTGGCGCTGGTGCAGACGCAGCGCGGCGCCTGGGTCCTTCCCAAGGGCGCCGTCGAGCGTGGCGAGGCGCCCGACGACGCCGCCGTACGCGAAGTCCTGGAGGAGACCGGCATCGTCAGCGACGTGCAGGAAAACCTGGGCGAGATTCGCTATGAGGTTCGGCCCGACCTGTGGACGGGCTTCGTGCCAAAGATCGTGCATCAGTACCTGCTGCTGGCGCGCGGCGGCAACATCCGGCCGGACCCTGCCGAACACGTGGAAGCGCGCTGGGTGAGCGTGGCGGACGCCATCCGCATGCTGCATCACGCCAACGAGCGCACGGTTATGGTGCGCGCCGAGGAGAGTCTGCGGCGGATGGTGCCCGAGGGCGCCACACCCTAAGAGACCCCTTCGCTGCATCGCCGCGACGTCCTCAAGCTTGGCGCGGCGGCACTTGGAGCGCTCGCCGCCGCCGGTGGGCAAGCGGCCACCCGTGCAGGCGCCGCGGGCGGGACGCTCCGGCTGGACACCACCACTCCCGAAACCATCGACCCGGCCATCGTGCGCGATGCGGGTTCCGCCGGCTACGCCATCGAAGTCTTCGCCGGGCTCACGCGCGTCAACGCGGAGTTGCGGCCCGAGCCCGCGCTTGCGCGCCATTGGGAGGTCACCGACGGCGGACACCGCTATCAGTTCGAGCTCCGCGACGGCCTCCAGTTTCACGACGGGCGACCGCTCACCGCCGACGACGTGCGCTGGTCGTGGGAGCGGGCGCTCCATCCGAGCACCAGGTCGCACACCGCCAGCGTCACGCTGGGCAACATCGAAGGCGCCCATGCGCTGCTGAGCGGCGACGCCGACACCCTGAGCGGCGTGCGCGTGCTCAGTGACCAATTGCTCGAAGTGCGCCTGGTGCAGCACGCGGCTTATTTCCCGGCGCTGGTCGCCCAGGGCGCCAGCCTCGTCGTCGACCGCGAAAACGTCGCGCAGGGGCCGGATTGGTCCTTGCGCCCCAACGGCTCGGGACCCTATCGGCTCACCTCGTTTAGCCGGCGGTCGGAGGTCGTGCTGGAGTCGGCGCCGACCTACCTCCCGAGGCAATTGGGCCCGGCGGTCGTCCGCTTCACCGAGTTCGCCCCGGGCGAGTCCCTGCTCCGCTACGAGCAGGACCAGCTGGACATCGTCCAGGTCGGCGGCTCCAACGTCGATCGCTTCTCGCACCCGCGCGAGCCGCGCGCGGCCGAGGTGCGCCGAACGCCGACGCTGGCGCTGGCGTACCTCGGATTCAATACGTCGCGGCCGCCATTCGACGACCCGCATGCCCGTCGCGCCTTTGCGCATGCCATCGACCGCCCGCGCATCAATCGCGTGACCCTGCGCGGCCACCACGCGGAGGCGCGCGGCATCCTGCCGCCCGGCATGCCCGGATATCGCCCCGACTACACGGGCCTGCCGTTCGATCTCGACGCCGCGCGGCGCGAGCTCCAGCTATCGCGGCACGGCCCCGTCGAGGAGTGGCCCGAGCTGGTCGTGGCATCGTCTGGGGCGGGATTGATCGCCGGACCGATCAGTCGCGCCGTCGTGGAGCCGTGGCGGGACCAGTTGGGCGTCCACATTTCGGTCGAGCAATACGACTTCCTGGACTACCTGGACGTCGTGGAAAACCTCACGACCGCCGAGAGCTCGCCGCACGCCTTCGTGTTGTCCTGGATTGCGGACTTTCCAGACCCCTTCGGCTTCCTGGACATGCTGTTCGGATCGAAGCGCCCCGACAACTACGGTGGCTTCAACGACGGCTTCGTGGACCTGCTGCTCGCGCTGGCCAGCAGCGAGCCCCGGCACGAGCGACGCCTGGCGCTCTATCGCCTGGCGGAGTCGCGCATCGTTGAACGTGCAGCCGTGGTCCCCCTGTATCACAGCGTGACGCACGAGCTCGTGCAACCATGGGTGACGCAGTACCCCGGTCGACCCGTGGTGCGTGAATGGCTCACCGACGTTGAGATCGCGCCCGTCTAGCCCCAGGCTGCCGCGCCGGCGTGTCCTGGCCGGCCTCGGCGCCATGGCGGGCGCCTCGGTGCTGGCCGCGTGCGGCGAACCCGACGACGGGAGACCGTCCGCCGACGAGGGCAAGATCGAGCTATGGATGCGCGAGCCGCTCACGCTTGATCCCGCGCTGGCGTCCACGCCCAACGAGTTCACCGTACTCAACGCGCTGTTCGAGCCGCTAATCGCCGTCGGCGACGACGGACTGCCGACGCCGGCGACGGCCGTGAGCTGGGACGTCAGCAACGCCGGACACACGGTCACCTTCAAGATTCGCCCGGAGGCCCGCTGGATGACCGGCGAGCAGGTGACGGCCGACGCCTTCGCGTGGGCCTGGCGCCGCAACCTCGATCCGCAGATCGGCGGCGCGTTCAACTATCTACTGTTCCCCGTGCGCGGCGCCCGTGACTACGCCTACGGGCTCTATCAGGATCCCGAAGTGGTCGCCGTGGGCGCGCCCGACGACTCGACCCTCAGCGTCGGCCTCGCCGAGCCGTCGCCCGGGTTTCCCGCCCGGGTCGCGGCGCCCATCTTCTATCCCCTGCCCGAAGGCGAAATCCGGTCCTATGGCTCGACGTGGACGCAGCCGCGTCGACTGCGCGGCAACGGTCAGTATCAGCTGGTGCAGTGGGATCAGGGCCTCGGCCTCACGCTGTTTCGCAACGAGCACTATTGGGGCGATCCGGGCACCTTTGGCGAGGTGGTGGTGCGGTTCCCGGACGAGGACGGCTCGCCGTTGCTGGCGTTTCGCGGCGGCGCCGTGGATGTGGCGCCGGTGAGCGGCGCCGCCTATCGCTCCGCGCGCGCGGACGACCAGCTGCGCGATCGCCTGCGCCTCTTCGAGCGCGGCGGCAGCTGGTTCCTCGTGTTCAACACCGCCAAGCCTCCCTGGAATCGGGCGGAGGTTCGTCGAGCGCTCGGCATGGTGCTGAACCGCGAGGAAATGGCGGCGGCCGTATTCGATGAGCCGACGCTTCCGGGCTGGACGATCGTGCCCCCGAGCACGCTCCCGCGAGACATCGCTCAACCAGGCCCCGACTTCGAGGCTGCGCGGAGCCTGCTCTCCCAGGCCGGATTCCCCGACGGCCAGGGCCTGCCGCCGCTCCGGTTCACCTATCACGCCGCCGACACGTGGAAGCGCCTGACCGCCTACCTGGCCGCGACGTGGGGCGAGACGCTGGGCCTCGACGTCCAGCCTGACGAGCGGTCATGGCGCGATTTCCTGTCGTTCACTGACGATCCAGGCGACTTCGATTGCTACCGGGCCGGGTGGACGTCGGAGTTCGCCGACCCCGCGAACTGGTACGACACGCTGTGGCTCTCCGATGTCGACTATCTGGGCGCCCACTGGCGAAACCAAGATTTCGACCGTCACGTGCAAGAGGCCGGAGCGGCCACGGACCCCGAAGCCCGGCGCAACGCCTACCGCGCCGCTGACGCGGTGCTCCAGGCCGAGCAGCCGGCCATTGGCATTGGGCATCACTCCGACGCCTATCTGCTTCACCCACGCATCACGGGATTCGGCATCGACCCCGTGACGGGCGCGATCGATCTGCGGTCCGTCGTCGTCAGCAACTGACCGAAGGCGCTCTCCCGAAGCTCATCAGTCCGTCTCCCGCCGCATCAGTGCCCGAATGGCGATCAATGTCGCCACCGTGGCCGCCATCGCCGCCGGTGCGATCAACATCGCGCCGCGCAGCGTCCACGCGTCGGCGGCGCGTCCGATGCCCAGCGACGCCCCGATGCCGCCGAGCCCCAGAATCGCGATCACCGCGCCGAGCATGGCCCCGGCATCGGCCGGTCGATGCCGCGCCGCCAATGCCAGCAGTGAGGGGATCAGCGCCCCGCTCGCCACACCGGCCAGCGCCGCACCGGCAACGGCCAGCCACGCCTCCGCGGCCAGCGCCGCCAGCAGCGCCGCCAGCGCCGTCCCGACCGCGGCGCCGATCAGCCAGGTCATCAGGTCCATCCGGCTGCTGAG
>DAOUKN010000204.1:0-15004 GCA_034421255.1 Chloroflexota bacterium
CGAGGTAAAGGCGCGCGGGGATCGCCGGGCGCTGGGGCGATTCGTGGGGCGCATTGGGGGATTGGTCGCCGGCGCCAGCGCGGTGCTCGCGGGAGTCAGCGCCCTGCTCGCCGAGCCGCTGATGCGCGCGGTCGCGCCGGGCTTTCCGGACAGCACCGTGGCGCTGGCGACCGACGCGGCGCGCTGGCTGATGATCTCGCCCGTCGTGCTGGCCGTCAGCGCCGTCGCCAAGTCGGCCCTGCAGGCCGAGCGCGCCTTCACCCTGCCGGCGCTGAGTCCGCTGCTCTACAACCTGGGGATCATCGCGGGCGCGCTGGGTCTGGCGCGGGTCTACGGCCTCACCGGCCTGGTGTGGGGCACGCTGATCGGCACGGGTCTGCATCTGCTGGTGCAGACACCCGGGCTGCCGGCAATCTTCGGCGCGGGCGAGGCCAGGACGCGACGCTTCAACTTCATGAGGTGGCATCCGGGCGCGGCGCTGAAGGACCCGGACGTGCGCAAGGTCATTCGCCTGATGGTGCCGCGCATGCTCGGGGTGGCGGTGCTGCAGGCCAGCCTGATCTACATCAACATCCTGGCGTCGTTGCAGGGTCCGTCGGCCGTGGCGGTGCTCAACAACGCCTTCCTGCTCATGCTGCTGCCGCTGGGCGTATTCGGCATGGCGCTCGGGGAAGCCGCATTGCCCGATCTGGCCCATCGCTGGATCGGCGGGGACCGCGCCGCATTCGCCCGCCGCGTGCACGGCGTGGGACGGATCGTGCTGTTCCTGAGCGTGCCGGCGGCCGTGGTGCTGGCGGTGCTGGCGGAACCCATCGTATCCGTGACCTTCGAACGGCATGCGTTCGACGCCCGAGCGACCGAGCTGACCGCCAATGCGCTGCGGTTCTACGCCGTAGGTCTGGCGGGACACGCGGCGGTGGAAGTGCTGGTGCGCGGGTTCTTCGCGATGCACGACACGCGTACTCCCGTGGTGGTCGGCGTGGGCTCGCTGGCGCTGCACATGGTGCTGTCATGGGCCTTTTCGGTGGTCATGGGGAATCCGGGGATCGCGCTGGGGCTGTCGATCGGCGTCCTCGTGGAGGCGGTGATCCTGGTGGCGATCCTGCGCCGTCGCGGCGGCGTGATCGTTCGCGGCGACGACGTGCGCTGGGTGCTTGGCATCGTCCTGGCGACCGGGCTGATGGGAGCCGCGATCGGAGGGTTGCGGCTTGCGACGTGGCCGGCGGCGGACGCCATCGCGGGCGGCGGCTGGCTGGCGGCATACCTGGCGACGGCGGTGGTGGTGTACGTGGGCGCCGCGCGTCTCATGCGCAATCCCGAGCTCGATGAGCTCGTCGAGTTGATCGCCGGACGGCTCCGGCGCGCGGCTCGCTGAATAGAATCAGGCATGAACCCCGGCGGCGAGGTCGATCAAGCGCACACGCGCAACTTTTGCATCATTGCGCACATCGACCACGGCAAATCGACGCTGGCCGACCGCATGCTGGAGCGCACAGCCACGCTGACCGCGCGCCAGATGCGGGACCAGGTGCTCGACTCCATGGACCTCGAACGTGAGCGCGGCATCACCATCAAGGCGCATCCGGTGCGCATGGCGCTGGACCTGGGCGGAACCGCCTACACGCTCAATCTGATCGACACGCCGGGCCACGTCGACTTCAGCTACGAGGTCTCGCGCTCGCTGGCCGCGTGCGAGGGGGCGGTGCTGCTGGTGGACGCCAGCCAGGGTATCGAGGCCCAGACCCTGGCGAACGCCTACGTGGCGGTGGAGCACGATCTGACCGTGATTCCGGTGGTCAACAAGATCGACCTGCCGACCGCCCGAGCCGACGTGGTGGCCCAGGAGTTGGCGGACTTTCTGGGCACGACCGTTGATGACGTGCTGCGGGTCTCCGCTAAATCAGGCGACGGCGTGGACGACCTGCTGCACCGAATCGTCGAGGCCGTGCCGCCGCCGTCCGGCGATCCCGACGCCCCGCTGCGGGCGCTGGTGATCGATTCGAGCTATGACCAGCACCGCGGCGTGGTGGCCAGCGTGCGGGTGTTCGATGGATCGCTGCGCCAGCACGAGCGGTTGCGTCTGATGCAGTCCGGGACCCGCGCTGAGGCGGTCGAGACGGGGGTGTTCACCCCGGCGGTAAGCGCCCGCGACGGGCTGACGACCGGACACGTGGGCTACGTGGCCACCGGACTGAAAGAGGTTCGCGAGTGGCCGGTGGGCGACACGGTGACGCATGAGCACGCGCCGGCGACGCAGCCGCTGCCGGGATATCGCACGCCCAAGCCGCTGGTGTTCGCCAGCCTGTATTCCACCGATCCCGAGGGCTACACGGCGTTGCGCGAAGCGCTGGACCGCCTGCGGCTGAGCGACCCGGCGATCGTGAGCCAGCCGGAGCAGTCCGCGGCGCTGGGGTTTGGGTTTCGCTGCGGGTTCCTGGGCGTGCTGCACATGGACATCGTGCGCGAGCGCCTGGAGCGCGAATACGAGCTGGAGCTGGTGCTCACGACGCCGCAGGTCGAGTACGAGGTCGCCACGCGCGACGGCCAGGTGCTGCGGGTGGACAGTCCGGCGGACCTTCCGGAGCCGCCGCAGATCGCCGAAGTGCGCGAGCCATGGATGGTCGTGACCATTGTGACGCCGGAGACTCACCTCGGCGCGGTGATCGAGCTATTGCAGTCCCGGCGCGGCGAGCACCGGCGGCTCGAATACCTCGAGCCAACGCGCGTGCTGCTGGAGTACGGCCTGCCGTTGGGCGAGATGCTGACGGAGTTCTTCGATGTGCTCAAGTCCGCGACGCGGGGCTATGGCTCGCTCGACTACAGCTTTGGGGAGTATCGGGCCGGGGATTTCGTCCGGCTCGACATGCGGCTCAACGGACAGATGGTCGATGCGCTGTCGACGATCGTGCCCCGGGCCCGCGCGGCGGAGATCGGGCGCGACCTGGCCCTGCGACTCAAGCGCGAGATTCCGCGGCAGCAGTTCGAGGTGAGCGTGCAGGCGGCCGTGGGGTCGCGCATCGTGGCGCGGGAAACCGTGCGGCCGGTGCGGAAGGACGTGCTGGCCAAGTGCTACGGCCGAGACGTGAGCCGCAAGCGCAAGCTGCTGGAAGCCCAAAAGGCCGGGAAGCAGCGACTCAAGCGGGTGGGCCAGATCGACGTGCCGCAGGAGGCATTCACCGCCGTGCTGCGATCGGGCGGATCGGGCGGGACGCGGCGGCGGCGAGTGTAGACGCGCCGGGCTTTTTTGTCGGAGCAAAAGGAAATACGAATACCAGAACCACCAACTAATGACGTATCAAAGTCTTCTCGTGCGTTCGTTACGACACGGTCGGCCTCGCGGCGCACATCGCTCGGTGATATACTTCAGGAGAGCGGCCTAGCGGCGACATATGGCGGACGCGGCCCGCTTTTCTTTGTCTCTGGGGAGGGACTCGAACTAACGGCCGAAGGAGGCAGCGATGCGCAGCGAGTTCATTCTCGCCTTGCAGCAGCTTGCCGACGAGAAGGGCATCCAGGTCGATGCCGTTCTCGACTCCCTCCGCACGGCAGTAGCGTCCGCCTACCTCGACTCCGACACCGAGTACGACGACATTGACGTCGAAATCTCGCCGGACACGGGCGAGGCCACCATTTACGCCAACAAGACCGTGGTCGACGAGGTGACCGATCCGATCCGGGAGATTTCGCTAAGCGACGCCCAGGCCTATGACGAGACGGTACCCGTGGGCGAGATCTTCCAGATCGACGTCACGCCGCCGAATTTCGGGCGCATCGCCACCCAGCGCGCGCGACAGGCCATGCAGCAGGCGCTGCGCGACGCCGAGCAGATGGAGGTCTACACCCAGTTCATCGAGCACCAGGGCGAGATTCTCGTCGGGCGGGTGACGCGGGTGGAGTCGCGCGGAGTGTTTGTGGAGCTGGGTCGCGCCGAGGCCGTCATGCCCGTCGCCGAGCAGATTCCCGGCGAGTTCTATCGCGTGGGTCAGCGATTGCGCGTGCTGCTGCTGGAGGTGGCGGAGGGCGGACGAGGGACGCAGCTCCGAGTCTCGCGCGGGCACGCGGACTTCGTGCGCCGGTTGTTCGAGCGCGAGGTGCCGGAGATTCAGAACGGCCTGGTCGAGATCACCGGCATCGCCCGCGACGCCGGCGTGCGCTCGAAGGTCTCCGTGCGCTCGCTGCAGGACGGGCTGGACCCGGTTGGCGCCTGCGTGGGCATGCGCGGCACGCGGATTCAGAATATCCTCCGCGAACTGGGGCAAGAGAAGGCCGAAATTATCGAGTGGGCGGCCGATCCGAGCGCCTTCGTGGCCAACTCGCTGAGCCCGGCGCGGGTACAGACGGTACACATCAGCCACGCCGAGCGCACCGCGGATGTCTTCGTGCATCCGGACATGGTGTCGCTGGCGATCGGCCGCGAAGGGCAGAATTCGCGGCTGGCCGCGCGGCTGACCGGCTATCGCATCAACATTCGCGACGCGTCGGCGCCCGCGGAAACCCGAGGCGTAGCCGCGCCGGACGAGGACGAGGCCAACGAGGCTGCCGCAGGGGACAACGGAGCCAGTGACGCTGCCGAGGACGCCGGGGATATCGACGTGGACACGGCCAGCGCCACCGCCGAGCGGCCGGCGGCTGGATCCGCGGAGACATAGCTCTGCGTCATCAGCCACAGCGCACCTGCATCGCCTGCCGCACCAAGCGTTTCAAGCGCGAGCTCGTGCGCATCGTGCGGACCCCCGCGGGAGCAATCGAGCTCGACGCGACCGGGCGCGCGCCGGGTCGCGGCGCCTACGTTTGCCGCGATGAGGCGTGCTGGCCCGCGGCCGTCAAACGCGGCGCCCTCGCGGCACAGCTTCGCGTGACCATTCCCACCACGACGATCGAAGAACTCGGCCATGAAATGGAAGCCGCTCGTGAGCGGCGCCTTGAGCCCTCGATGAGCGCCTAGCGTGGCGCGTGGTCGCCGCCCGGCGCGGCGTGCCCCCCACCGGCCCGGCGGCCGCCGCAAGGCCCCGCCGCCGTCTCCGGCCGCGCCCGCACCGGCCCCCGCGGTGCCGGAGGCCGTGCCGATGCGCACCGTCCCGCTGCCCGAGACGGCCACCATTGCGCAGATTGCCCAACGCGCCGAGGTCGAAAGCACCGACATCATCGTCGAGCTGCTCTCGCGCAACGTGCTGGCGACCATCAATGCCGCCATCGACCGGGATACGGCTCGGGCAGTGCTGGCCAAGTTCAACATCGAGGTCACGGACGAAGGGGCGGAGGCCCCGCCGGCGGCGACGCCCGTCGACGAAGCCACGGCGCCGGACGACGAGCCCCCGGCGGGCGATCCGCGCCCTCCCGTGGTGACGGTCATGGGTCACGTGGACCACGGAAAGACCACCTTGCTGGACGCCATCCGGCAAACGCAGGTCGCCGCGGGCGAACACGGCGGGATCACGCAGAGCATCGGCGCCTATCAGGTGACGACCGACGAGGGCGCCATCACGTTCATCGACACGCCGGGCCATGAAGCGTTCACCGCCATGCGGGCGCGCGGCGCCGGGGTGACCGACATCGTGGTGGTGGTGGTGGCCGCCGATGACGGCGTGATGCCGCAGACGGTCGAGGCCATTGGGCACGCCAAAGCCGCCGGGGTGCCGATGATCATGGCGGTCAACAAGATCGACTTGCCCACGGCCAACCCGGAGCGCGCCTACCAGCAGCTGACCGAGCATGAGGTGGTGGTCGAGGCCTACGGCGGCGACGTCGTGGCCGTGCCGCTCTCGGCCGAGCAGGGCGACGGCATCGACGAGCTCCTGGAGTACATCAACCTGACGGCGCAACTGGAGGAGCTGCGGGCGCCGGCAGACGGACCAGCGGTCGGCACGGTGATCGAGACGCGGCTCGACCGCAGCCAGGGACCGATTGCCAGCGCCATCGTCACCAGCGGATCGCTGAGCGTCGGCGACCAGGTGCGGGTGGGGAATGTCGAGGGTCGCGTGCGCGCGCTGTTCGACCACAACGGCGAGCGGCTCAAGCAAGCCGGTCCGTCCACACCGGTGCAGGTGGTCGGCCTGGAAGCGACCCCCGCCGCCGGCGATCAGCTGCAGGTGGCGAAGCGCAGCAAGCGCCGCCGGCGCGCCGAGCGGTCGGCGGCGCAGCGCGGCGGCGGCGAACAGGCGATTCGGCTCAGCCTGGAGCAGCTGGCGGCGCAGATGACCGCGGGTCAGCTCCACCAGCTGAGCGTGGTGGTGAAGGCCAGCACGGACGGTGCGGCGGCCGCGGTGGTGAAGTCGCTGGGCGACGTCGGCGAGGCCCGCACCCGCGCCGTGGTGATCTACGAGGGCGTGGGCACGATCACCGAATCGGACGTGAATCTAGCCGCCGCCGCCGAGGGCATCGTGGTGGGATTCGACGTGCGGATCGATCCGGCCGCCCGCGCCGAGGCCGATCGCCAGGGCGTGGACGTGCGAGTCTACTTCACGATCTACGAGCTGATCGACGAGGTCGACGCCGCCCTGCGAGGCCTCCTGGAGCCAGAGGAATTCGAAGTGGTCGACGGGCGGCTCGAGATTCGAGGAGAGTTCCGCAGCGAACGCACGCTGCAGATCGTTGGCGGCATGGTGCTGACCGGCCGTATCTACCGGGGAGCCGACGTGCGCATCCTCCGCCGCGGCGAAGAAATTGGCCAAGGTCGGATTGGAACCGTGCGGCGGTTTTCCGATGCCGTGGAGGAAGTGCGCGAAGGGTTCGACTGTGGGCTGGGCATCCAGACGACGACGAACATCGAGCTGGCCGACATCATCGAGGTCTACCACACCGAGACTCGTCAGCCCTGACCGTCGGAGCCGCCCGCATGCCCACGCGCCGCCCAGAGCGCATTGCCGCCCAGATCGCCCGCGAAGCCGCGGAAATCGTCCGTTTCACGCTGGGCGACCCGCAGATCCGGCTGGTCACGGTCAACCGCGCCCAGGTGAGCCCCGATCTTCGCCGCGCAACCATCTTCGTGACCGTGCTCGGCGACGCGTTGCAGTGCGAGGAGTCGCTGGCGGCGCTGGAACGAGCCGAAGGCGTCGTCCGGCGCGAGCTGAGCGCGCGCCTGCGGCTGCGCTTCACCCCCGCAATCAGGTTTCAACTCGACCCGGGGATGGTCACGGAGGAGCGCATGCGTCAGCTGCTGGATGGGGAGCGCGACGATTCGAATCCCGGCGCGAGCCTCCCGGCCGAACGGTCCGAGTGAGCGCCGGTCCCCATCGCACGGCGCGCCGCCGGGACTGACGGCTGGTGTCCTCGCCGGTTGAGGTTCCGAGCGGATTCCTCGTAACGGCCAAGCCGATCGGGTCGCGTTCGACGGCGCTGGTGCAGGCGGCGCGCGGCTGCGTGGGCCGGCGAAAGGTGGGCCATTGCGGCACGTTGGACCCCCTGGCCGGGGGCGTGCTGCCGCTGGCGATCGGTCAAGCCACCCGACTCAGCGACCATGTGCTGCGCGCGCCCAAGACCTACATTGCGGCCGTGCTCCTGGGCGTGCAAACCACCACGGACGACCTGGAAGGCGCCGTGATGGGCCCCTTGCAGTCATCCCCGGACCCGGCGGAGTTTCTCGACGTCCTGCCGCATTTCGTCGGCGCGCTGCGCCAGCGCCCGCCGGCGGCGTCGGCGGTGCAGGTCGAGGGACGGCGGGCCTATGCGCGCGCTCGGGCGGGAGAGGATTTCACGCTCCCCGAGCGGGAGGTCGAGGTGCACGCGATCACGGTGCTGGCAAAGGCCAGGGTCACGCTCGCGGTGCGCGACGACCGGCTGCTGCTGGATGGCGACGGGCCCAGCCAACCGGCGCTGGTCGTCGCCGTCGAAGTGCGGTGCGGCCGAGGGACGTTCATCCGCAGCCTGGCCCGCGATATCGGCGAGACGCTTGGGTGCGGCGCGACGTTGCTGGCGCTGCTGCGCACCGCAGTCGGCCCGTTTACCCTGGCCGACGCCATCGGCCTGGCGGACCTGCGCCGGGCGTCGCCGCCGGAGGTCGCGGAACTGGTGCACGCGCCGGATGCGGTCCTGGGCGAAGTGCCCGCATGCCTGCTCGCGGCAGAGGACCGCGACGATTTCGTTAATGGACGCCGCTTGAGCTCTCGGTCCGAGCAATCGGGTCTGCATCGCTTCTACGACGCTGACGGCGCGTTTCTGGGAGTCGCGGAGCATGCGGGCGGCGAATGGCGGAAGCGCCGCGTGATGCAGGCGGCGGCATGAACCTGCCATCTCGGATCGGCGGCTGCCCGGTGCACACGGACCTTGGCGCCCTCGGCGCGCACCAGTCGACGGCGCTCACGCTGGGGCGATTCGACGGCGTGCACGAGGGTCATCGCGCCCTGCTGCGGGCCACGCTGGCCGCAGCGCGAGCGACGCCCGGAACCCGTGCCGTGGCGGTCACGCTGTGGCCGCCGCCCGAGTGGATCCTGCGGCCGGCGGAGCCCCGCGCGTTGCTCGCGACGCTGGACGACCGGTTGGCGCTGCTGGCGGACGCCGGCGTCGACGCCATCGTCGTGCTCACCTTCGATCTCGAATTCGCCCAACAGAGCCCGCGTGAATTCCTTACCCGGCTGCGGGACGAGGCGGGCATGCGTCACCTGATATCGGGGCCGAACGCCCGGATCGGCAAGGGCGGCGCCGGCACGCCGCCGGTGCTCCGGTCGCTGAGCGACGAGTTGGGCTTCAGCTTCCGGGAGATCGTGTGGCATGGTCCGGCCGGAACCAATCGCAGCTCAACCATTCGGGCCGCGCTGGCGCGCGGCGACATCGCCGCCGCGAACGGCGGATTGGGCCGGACCTACAGCCTCGAAGGGGTCGTGGTGCGCGGCGCGGGCGCGGGCCGGGAGCTGGGATTCGCGACCGCGAACGTCTCACATGCCGACTGGCTGTGCGTGCCCGGGGACGGGGTGTATGCGGGCCTGAGCGTGGCCGACGGATCCCCACCGCGGCGCGCCGCCATCAGCATCGGCACGCGTCCCACGTATGGCGAGCATCCACGAGTCGTGGAGGCTCACGTCCTTGACGCCGCGGGCGACTTCTACGACCGGCCGATGCGGCTCTTCTTCGTCTCGCGGCTGCGCGAGCAGCGCACGTTCGCCGACACCGAGCAGTTGGCGGAGGCGATTGCCCAGGACATCGCGGCCGTCCGCGCCGCTCCGCGGCCTCCGGCGCAGACGCTTGCGCCGTTCGTCCGCGACGCGCCCGCGGGCGCCGGGAGTGTGGGATAACTTACAGTCGCCAAGGGGTCCCGCAAACATAGAGGCTAGCGGAGCGTGATGACCGAGCGTTCTGTCCCTCCGCACCGATGCCCAATCTGCGGATTGGCGACCGAGCATCGTGTCGCCGAAAGCGGCAAGGCCGCAGGCCGCTCTTTCTGGATATGCACTGATTGGCCGAACTGCAAGGGATTCATCAACATCGATGAGCCCAACGACGCCCCGAAACTCCGCGTCTCGTGGACAGACGCGACCGTACAGGGGCGTCGCGGATGGGTATGCCGGTATCTAAACGTGGGCGGTTCGCTGCGCTCGATTCCCACGCACCAGCCCGCGCTGGAACAGTGCTGGATCGCCCGTCCCGAGGTCACCCAGGTTCCATCCGAAGGCGCCAAGCGCCTGGCGGCGGTGATGTGGAAGGTGCTGCAGCGCGGGAGCGCACCACCGGTTGATCCCGAAGCCGAGCGCGCGCTGCTGCAACGGGCGGGACTGGGCGACCGGATCGAGCCTTTGTCGTTGTCTGGCGACCTCAGCCCCCGACTTGGAAAGCCCCCAAAGCTTCCGGAACTCGATTCACGCGTGGTCGAGCAGGACAGTCCACCAGCCCCCGACCCGACGCTGGAGTATGACTCGGACGAAGAGGCGATCTTCTTTACGAAATGGCTGGTAGAAGCCGCGCCATGGGCAGTGCGCTGGACGACGCCACAGGCTCCGCTTGATGCGCTCATGGGTGCCACGACAGCCAAGACTGAACGGCGGGTCGACTTTCTCATTTGCCCACCGCGCAGTCGGCCCTTGGTCGTGGAGATTGACGGTGCGCAGCACGAAAAGTCGATCGCCGAGGACAAGGGGCGCGATTCCGCATTGAGACAGTCCGGCGTGGGCGTCATGCGGGTTCCCGCCGCTGAGGTGCGCGCTGGCGGCGGCCGCAAGCTTGATGCGGTCCGGGATCAACTAGGGGTGGCCGTCGTACCGGCTTCAGACTCCGACTGGCGCCTGGCGTACGGACCGGTCGAATTGCACCGCATCATGGCTGCGGTTACAGAAGCTCTGGGAGCCGGATTGCTATCTGGCCCTTGCTGGCACGTCGAGTTCCAGCGCTGCGCGACATGGTCGATCGAGTCATTGCCACGCTATTTGAATCTCATGCTGGCATTGGATGTGATTGCAAGCAGTGGCACCTGCCCGGACCGCATTCAACTGCGAGGCGGGGAATCGTCGCTCGACCTCCAACGCACGGCGGATGCGGGCTACAAGATAGTCGGCGAGCAGGCGGGTGGGGAGTTCCGAGACGGAGAGAGAGCGGAACTTGTGATCCGCCTCGATCCCCACTGTGCGCCCGGCGAAACACTGCCCGCGCGCGGCGAGACGCCGCTGGTATTAGTTCGCAGCGCCTTCTTGCCCGTGGATCTCGCCTGGGACGATATTCCGTTCGATGCGCCCCCGGCACACGTGTCGGACGAGTTGCGATGGGCGCTGATCCAAGTGCTGCAGTCCGTGTTCGCCAAGGAAGAGTTCCTGCCCAAGGAAGAATCCCGACCGGAGCAGCTTCTGGCAATCATGGAAGTCTTGCAGGGACGCGACTGTGCGGTGCTACTGCCCACCGGTGCTGGCAAGAGCCTGATTTATCAGCTCGCCGGCCTGTGCCTACCGGGACACACCCTGGTGATCGACCCACTGATTGCCCTGATGGATGACCAGGTGAAGGCCCTGTGCAACTACGGAATTGATCGCGTGGCACAGCTTTCCTCCGACCAGACGCTGCGAGAAAGAGAGGGACATCTGAACGTCGTGGGCGCCGGCCAGGCGTTGTTCATCTTCTGCACACCAGAGCGTCTCCAGCAGTGGAAGTTCCGTGAACGGATGTCCGCGATGGTCCGAGCTAAGGGCCGAATCAATCTTGCGGTGGTCGACGAAGCTCACTGCGTCAGCGAGTGGGGACACGACTTCCGCCCTGCCTATCTCGGCCTTGGTGCCACGATTCGGAAGATCACCAGGAATCCCACACTTCCACTGTTGGCCCTCACCGGTACCGCATCGCGCGCCGTGCTCAAGGATGTGCTGATCGAGTTGGATATAGACGGCGCACAATCCGCACACACCGTCATCAGGCCTCGATCCTTCGATCGAAAGGAGCTCCACTATCAGATAAGAGTGGTTCAGCCAAAAGATGCACATACTAAGCTGGAGGAAGCATTTAAGTCGCTGCCGACCGCCTTCGATTGTCAACCGGAAGTCTTCTTCACTCCACAGAAAGACAAGACGCATTCCGGGATCGTCTTCTGCGCTCGTGTCAACAGCTACTATAGATCTTATGGCGTTCTCGATTTGGCCGACTTGGTGGGTGATATAGTCGCCGATATACTAGGACTTTCGAATGACAAGCACGAGAACCCTAGCATCTATTCTGGCACAGAACCCAAGGGTTATAAACCTAATGACTGGAAGGCGATAAGGCGAAAGAATGCGCAGCGTTTTCTGGAGAACGATAGCCCGATCTTGGTCTCTACTAAAGCGTTCGGCATGGGCATCGACAAGACGAACATCCGATACATCGTCCACTACGGTATACCCAGCAGCATCGAAAGCTACTACCAGCAAGCGGGGCGCGCGGGCCGCGACCGGCAACGGGCCGAGTGTGTGCTCATGATGATCGAATGCGACGACAAGAAGATTCACGAATTCTTCCACCGCAAAAATTATCCAGGAGTAGATGCGGATCATAAGACGTTGCGGGACGTACTGGACGTACTGGACAAACTTTCAGTTCTCGGCGTCCGCAGCGAAGCCAAGCTCGCCTGGAATACGGAAAAGGATCAAGAACGATGCGAACACGCTATCCACCGATTGGTCGTCCTCGGTGTAGTCAGTGAGTATGAATTAGATTGGAGCAATAAGACATTCACGCTGGATCTGCGTCCGGCCAGCGCGACGGCCGTTGTTGAGCGTTACCTCGGTTACGTGGGACGTCAGGACATCCAACGTGTCGAAACCGAGCGCCGAAAAGCGCAGTGTTTCGCGACCGCGCCGCTGCGTGACGCCGTGCTGGGCTGCGGGCACCTCTTGCTGACGTTCGTCTACGACGTGATCGCGGGTTCGCGGCGGCAGGCGCTGGACGGGATTTTGCTGGCCGCTCGCGAGACGCAGGCCAACCCCGACAAGGACTTCCGTCAGCGCATCCTCGACTATCTGACTGTCGGCGACATCGCGCCGAAGCTGGAGGAGTTGGTCAATCGCCCTCGGTTCAGCTACGACGACTCGTTGCAAGAAGCGGCCGACGGCAATTGGGCTGACGAGGCGCAAGAGTTGCGCGGCAGCAGCATTCGGATGCTGGAGGACGCCCCCTACCACCCGGGCTTGCTGCTCTTCCGCGGTCTCAGCGAGGCGCTGATCTCCAACGGAAACCTCGAATTGTTCGTCTTGAACGTCGCATCGTCGTTTGAGTCCGCCCGTGAGCGCTACGGCGTGACTACCGGCGAGCTTGAAGAGGCGGCGGCGATGCTCTGCGACTTACTAACGGAGCACAAGCTAGATGCGCTCACGGCTCTGGTGCTGGCGCTTGAGCGAGCAAAGACGGCGCCTTCGGTTCGCAAGCAGTTGGTCGACGGATCAATCAACGGCCGCTGTGAGGAAGCCGGGCTCCGTGTGCTGGCGCTTCACAAGTCGCTTACTCGGGCTGAAAGACGTCTCGGAACGTTAGTGGGGCAATTACAGGAGGACGAGCATGGCGGCTGAGCAACCGAGCAATGACCGCTCGCTGGAACTGGACGAGGTCGTGCGGCGTTTTGCCGAGTCCGAGACGCTGCTGAATCAGACAGGGCAGCACCTCAAGTCGCTGCTCGCGGCAGAGAAAGAATCCAGCGACCGGGCGCGGTCGCTATCCGAGACGGCACGTGCGATCGAAGACTACAGCGCTAGCGCCAAGCTCCTGCTGGACGAGGTAAAGGAGAACGTAGGCCAGGCAGGTGAGATTCTGCAAGCTGGCGCCAGGCTTCTGGACAGCCCCGCGCTGGCGGAGTTGAGCGCGTCTATCGCGCCGCTAAGTGAGCAAATTGCCTCCGCCCGCGACGCCCAAGCCGCAGCGCAGGCAGTCACGCAACGGGAAATGGAGGCATTTCGCGAGACCCAGTCCAAGGCCCAGCGAGAAACGAAGAAGGAAATCGCGAGGGTGAGCGACCGCCTACGGCAGTCGATCCAGGAATCCCAAGCCAAATCCGCCCGCAGGCTATGGGTGGCGACAGTGGTGCTGTTGCTTGGGCAAGCGGCCGCGGCAGCAGTCGTGGTAGCGGTGGTGTTGACCCCGTAGAGGCGTTTGCATACCCCTGATTGCGCGGGGCTCAGACCCGTGCCGACGCCAGACATCCAGTATGCCTCCAAGTTTGACCGGACTGGATTCCGGCGTGTGCCGGAGTGAAAAGAGAGTTACGCAGGGGCCTCCCGAGAACGCACCGCCGCGAGCGCCGGGAGTGTGGGCTAACTCACTGCCGCCGGGCAGGTCGCTGGACCACGCTGCCCGCAGAGTCCCATGCGAACCTTGGATATCTTCGTAGCCGCCGACTGCGCGGGAAGCGCGACCGCGCGGCGCATCGCCGCCGACGTGGCGCGCGCCGCGCCGGACCTGGCCGTCCAGGTCATTGACGTCCACGCCGAGTCCGCGCGCGTGCCGCCGGCGGTGGTGGCTGTGCCAACATACGTGCTGGACGGTCATTTGATTCACCTGGGCAATCCGAGCCCGGCGTGGCGCAGCGACCTGCTGTCGGGTTCGGAGAAAGGGGCAGCGCGTGGGTCTTGAGTCCCTGCCGGCCACCAGTCGCTCGCTGGGGCGGACGGCAATCGGAGACGTCGCCGAACGGAAACGCCAATATCTCTCGGCGGTCGACATCTTCCGCGACCTGTCACCCCAACAGTTGGAAGACGTCCACCAGATCTTCCGCATGACCACGGTTCCCAAGGGCCGCATCGTCTTCCAGCCCGACGAGACCGGCGAGGGCTTGTTCATCCTCAAGTCCGGCGGGGTGCAGATCTACCGCATCTCCCCGGAGGGCAAGCGGTTCGTGGTGTCGACCGTCGAGCCGGGCACCTTCTTCGGCGAGATGGCGTTCCTGGGGCAGTCGATGTACGGGTCGTTTGCCGAGACCACCGAGGCGTCCGTGCTTTGCGCGATGAGCCGCTACGACATCGAGCAGCTCATGCAGCGCTATCCGGCAGTGGCGGTGCGCATGATGCAGGCGCTGTCGCAGCGGCTGAGCGAGGCGGAGACGCAGCTCGAGGACCTGGCGCTCAAGTCGCTGGCCGCCAGGCTGGCCACGTTCATCCTGCGCCACACCGGCGACGACGACCGTCAGATGCTGGGACTGACCCACAACGACCTGGCCGAGCGCGTGGGCACGTCCCGTGAAACGGCCACCCAGGCGCTGAACGAGCTGAAGGCGGACGGGCTGATCGCCATTGGGCGCAAGCGCATCGAGATTCTGGACCGGGAGGGCCTGGAGGCGATCGCGGAGTCGTACTGAGCGGCGGGCGGCGTCGGTCCCGCACGGCTACGTATGTGACCTTG
Source organism: Chloroflexota bacterium (assembly GCA_034421255.1). GTDB lineage: Bacteria > Chloroflexota > UBA11872 > UBA11872 > UBA11872 > JAJECS01. The sequence continues at coordinate 14,773 of DAOUKN010000204.1, forward strand.
TGGCGTTTCGGGACCTATGCCCCTGTGTGCGATCGTTCTTCGTTGTTCCGAAGTCCCGCAAAGTGGTAGAAACAGCAGTTGTAGGGATGCGCTTTGAAGGAGACGCATGAGAGACTTGGAGGCCGCGGCGCCCGACCACGGAGGAAAAGGCGCCACGCCCACCCGCCGGCCTCGCGAAGAGACGGCCCGCCTCGGCGACGAGATCTATGAGCGGGACATCCGTCCGCGGGTC
>DAOUKN010000205.1:0-8323 GCA_034421255.1 Chloroflexota bacterium
CGGAGATGATCGTGGGGACGCTGCGCGGCGAGCTATCCCCCGTGATGGCGTGGCGGCAGTTGCCGATGCTGTGGACGGGCGGCCAGTTCACCGGGCGCGAGCCGTTCGACACGATCGTCGCCCGCGCCCACGCGCTCGAGACGCAGCCCGGCATTCTGACCGCCTCGGTTGCGCCGGGATTCCCGTGGGCGGACATCCACGACGCCGGGGCGTCCGTGATCGTAGTCGCCGACCGCGACGCGGATCTCGCGCGGCGCGAGGCCGAGGCGCTGAGTCGCTGGATATACGCTCAGCGCGAGCAGTTCCTGCCCGACCTCGAGTCCTGGGACGAGGCGCTGCAAGCGGCTCGGGCCGTCGACGGCGGGCCGGCCGTGTTCGGCGACCCGCAGGACAATCCGGGCGGCGGCGCGCCGGGCGACTCGGTAGGCATGCTGCGGGCGTTTCTGGACGCGGGCCTTTCCAACGCCCTCATCGTCACCATCTGCGACCCGGAGGTCGTGGGCATCGCCCAGCAGGCCGGCGAAGGCGCGGAGATCACGGTGGACATCGGCGGCAAGTCGGCGCCGGATCAGGGTCCGCCGGTGCACGCCACCGCAGTCGTGGAGCGGTTGCTCGACCTTCGCTTTTCGATCACGGGTCCCATGTACACGGGCATGGTGCAGGACTTCGGTCCGTCGGCGCTGCTGCGGATCGGCGGCGTCCACGTCGCGGTGACGACGCACCGGATGCAGGTATTCGACCTGGAGGGACCGCGCATGCTGGGATTCGAGCCCGAGCGCCTGTCATGGATCGGCGTCAAGTCCGCCAACCACTTCCGCGGCGCCTACGAGCCGATCGCCGGCAGCGTGCATCGGGTCGCGTTCCCGGCGCAGCACCGCTTCGACCCGCGGGAGCACCGCTACACCCGCCTGCGCCGGCCGATCTGGCCGCTGGACGACGTCGCGCTTTAGAAGTGCGCTTTGGCGAGCGTGCCGCCGTCGATGGTGATGGCGCTGCCGGTTACGTATTGACACTCGTCGCTGGCCAGGAAGAGCGCCGCGGCGGCCACGTCCTCGACCCGTCCGAAGGGACCCAGCGGAATGGCCTCCGTGCGCTTGGCCACCAGGGCCGGGTCCTGATAGCGCGGCGCGTTCTTGTCCACCAGGATCGGACCGGGCGCCAGCAGATTGACCGCGATGCCGTGGCCGCCGAGCTCGATCGCCATGCTGCGCGTGAGCATCAGGAGTCCGCCCTTGCTGGCGGCGTAGGGCGCGGCCTGCATCTCGGAGGCGAAGGAGTCCACCGAGCCGGTGTTGATGATCCGGCCCGGAATTCGGGCCGACACCATGTGGCGCGCCACCGCCTGCGCGATGACGAACGGTCCGGTGAGATTGGTCTCGATGAAGTCGCGCCAGACATCGAGCTCGACGTCGAGAAACGCGCCGGCGCGACCGGTGCGCCCAGCGTTGTTGACCAGGATGTCCAGCCGGCCGGTCGCTTCAATCGCCTGATCGACGAGCGCGAGCACCTGGTCGGTCTGCGTGATGTCGGTCGGGACTGCCTGGGCCCAACCGCCGTCCGCCTGGATGTCGGCGACCGTTGCGTCGAGCGCCTCGGCGTTGCGCTGCGCGATCACGACGCGCGCGCCTTCCGCCGCGAAGCGCAGGGCGATGGCGCGCCCGATGCCGGTGCCGCCGCCCGTGATCAGCGCGGCCTTTCCTGCGAGTCTTCCCATATGCCTCCGCCAGATTGCGTCGCCGGACGTCCCGGCTCGGGCTCACGGCGGATATTCTCTCACTCGTGACCATGCGCATCGCTCAGCTGTTGGGAGGCGCCGCCGCATGACTCGAGCTCGGCTGGCGCTGGCCGCAATCCTGCTCGCCCTCATGGCCGGCGCCACCTGCGACGCCGGCGGAGAGCCGGAGGTCGGGCCTGCATCCCCCACGCCCGTGCCGGTGATTGCCCCGGTAGCCGCCGAGACCGTTGCGGCGGTGGTGCCGCGCCCGACGGCGCGGCCCGAACCGTCGCCACCGCCCGCGCCGACCGCCACGCCCGAGCCGAGCCCGACGCCTGCACGGTCGCTCGCAGTTGCTCCGACGCCCTCGCCAACGGCAATTCCCGCGCCGACCGCAACGCCTCGGGCGACCGCCGCGCCCGCAACTTCTCCAACGGAAACGTCGGTCGTCACGCCTGCCCCGGTAACTCCGGCTGCCCCATCGCCAACTCCGGAACCCGAGCCGACCCCGACTCCATCCCCGGCGCCGACACCGACTCCCACGCCATCGCCGGCACCAGCGCCGACACCGACGCCTACTCCGGCGCCACCTCCGCTCCGGGGACTCGCCGCCGATGTGGTCGTTGGCGGCCTGGTCCGCCCCGTCTATGCCGGTCACGCCGGGGACGGCTCGGGTCGTCTGTTCGTGATCGAGAAGGAAGGCCGCATTCGCATCGTGGCCGACGGGCAACTCGCACCGGAACCCTTCCTGGACATCACCGGCATCGTCAGCTCCCGAGCCAACGAGCGCGGGCTGCTGGGCCTGGCCTTCCACCCGGACTACGACGCCAACGGCCGCTTCTTCGTGTTCTACACGCAGCTACGCGGCGCGACGGTGGTCGCCGAGTACCGGGTCTCGGCCGATCCCAACCGGGCCGATCCCGAGTCGGCGCAGGTGCTGCTCACGCAGGCGCAGCCGTTTGCCAATCACAACGGCGGCATGGTGGCGTTCGGGCCGGACGGCATGCTGTACGTGGGACTGGGCGACGGCGGCGCGGCGGGCGATCCGCAAAACCACGGCCAGCGTCTGGACACGTGGCTGGGCACGCTGCTGCGGCTGGACGTGAGCGAGCCAGGCGTCTACCGCGTGCCGTCCGACAATCCGTTCGTGGGCGTGCCGGAGGCACGCGCCGAGATCTGGGCCTACGGTCTGCGCAATCCCTGGCGCTTCTCGTTCGATCGCGTCACCGGCGACCTTTACATCGCCGACGTGGGCCAGAACAGCTACGAGGAAATCGACTTCGCGCCGGCCTCGTCAACGGGCGCGGAGAACTATGGCTGGAAGCTCATGGAGGGCTTCAGCTGCTTCGTCGAGGGCAGTCCCGAGTGCAACTCGTTGCGCTTCACGGATCCGATCGCCGTCTATGGCCGGGACGGCGGCTGCTCGGTCACCGGGGGATACGTCTATCGCGGCGAGGCGCACCCGGCGCTCGTGGGCGCGTACGTCTTTGGCGACTACTGCAGCGGCAACCTCTGGACTCTCCGACGCGACGCCGGGGGCGCCTGGCAGATGACGTTGCAGGGCGATATCGACGCCCGCATCACGTCGTTTGGCGAGGACGAGGCGGGAGAGCTGTACATCACCGACGATGCCGGCCGCCTGCTGCGCCTTCGCGCCGTCGGCTGAGTCCTACGTATCATCGACTCCAGGGCAGCACGAGGAGTTGGCATGGGGCACCAATTTGCGTTGGTCGGGTGCGGTGGCATGGGCCGGCGTCACCTGCGGGGCTTCGTGGAGCTGGCGCGGGTGCGTCCGGGCCTCGTGGAGCTCGCCGCGGTGGTGGACGTGGACCGCGAGCGCGCGGAGTTTGTGGCCGGAGAGGTGGCCGAGCTTCTTGGCAACCGCGCCGCCGCCTGCACGAGCATCGCGGAGGCCAAGGCCCAGCGGCCCGAGCTAGAGGCGGCAGACATTGTGACGACTGCCGGCACGCACCACGTCGCGGCCGTCGAGGCGCTGGATGCCGGCCTTCACGTGCTCGTCGAAAAGCCATTGGCGGTCACGATGCGCGCCTGCGCTCAGATTCGCGCGGCGGCGTCGCGCTCCGGGCGCCTGGTCTCGGTGGCGGAGAACTATCGCCGCGACCCGATCCTCCGGCTGGCGCGCGCGCTCCTGGACGCAGACGCCATCGGCGAGCCGCGCTCCATCGTCGAGCTGCGGGCCGGCGGCAGCGACGCCATGCTCATCACACCCTGGCGGCACTTCCGGGAGGACGGCGGCCCGCTGATGGACGTGGGCGTGCACTACGCCGACATGATCGTGTACCTGATGGGGCCGGTCGATCGGGTGGCCGGCATCACGCGGCTGCTGGAGCCGGTGCGCACGACCGAGCGCGTGGATGAAGCGCCCAGTGGCATGTACGCGCGTTTCCGCGGGGATTTGCCGGACACGTTCGAGGCCACGGCGCCCGACTCGCTGCAGGCCATGCTTGGGTTTGCCTCCGGCGCCGCCGGCACCTGGGGACTCGAGCTCTCGGCCCCGGATGCGGGCGAAAGCCTGAGCGCGGTGCTGGGTTCGGAGGGCCGGCTCGAGACGTTCGGGGTGCGCAGCGGTCGCCCGCTGAAGGTCTGGCGCGGCGGCGCGGAGCCGCTTGACGATGCCGAGGTACTCGCCCTGGCGTCCGACTTTGCGCTGGACCCGCTGACGACGGATCTTTTTGGCGCCGACCGCATGGCGCGTTACGACTTTCAGTTCCCCGAGGCCGACCGCAAGCTGATTGCGCTGGAGCTCGGCGAGTTGGCCCTGGCCATCGATTCCGGCAATCCTGTCGAAGTGGACTACGACGCCGGCGAGGCCGCCGTGGCGCTGGTGCTCGCGGTGCACGAGTCGAGCCAGGCCGGCGCGATGGTCACGCTCGATGATGTGCGCAACGGCCACGTGAGCGCCTACCAGGACGTGACGGATCGAAAGCTAGGCCTCATAGATTGAGCCGGTGGCGACGGTCGGTGACGGTCTGGCGGAGGCTGCCTGAATGACCGTTGATCCGGCGGTCCTTCCGGGCCTGCTGCTGCTGGTGGCGGAACTCGCGACGCTCGCCGCCGTCGGTTATGTCATCGTGCGGGTGGCGCTGCGCCAGGACGACGACCGCGCAGCGCTGGCGCAGGGCCTGGTGGTCGGCCCCGCGATCTGGGGCCTGATCGTCAATTTCGTGCTGGACGACGTCCCAGGAATGGCGGGCGCGGCGGTCGGCTGGGGCCTAACGCTCGCGCTGGGCGGAATCCTCATATGGCGCGCACCGAAACCCATTGGGCCGCGCCCGCGCATGGCCGCGGGATTCGCGGTGGCTGTCGTGGCGCTCCTTTGGGCCGGACTTGCCAGCCGTCAACTCCTTTGGATCCCGGATCCGCAAACGCAGTTGGAGCTGGCGGTCTCACTCCGCGAGGGCGCGTATCCGCCCGAGCTGTTTTGGAGCCCAGGGACGCCTTCGCCGTACCACCATGGCGTTTCCCTCCTCGTCGGGCTCTTGACGCCGCCGGTGGGACCCGATCCGGCGTTTGTGACGGAGATTCTCGGCGCCTATTGCTGGACGAGCCTCATCCTGATCGTGACGACGGCGTTGCTGCGGCGGGCGTCGCTCGTCAGCGTGCTCGTCGCCGCCCCGCTCCTGCTCAGCGCCGGTCTCTGGACCTTTTCCAACGTTTCAGCGGGAGTGTTCCTGCTGCCCATTCCGGCCGGCCTGCCAGAGGCGGGCTTGCGCGCATCGCTCGGCGACGTCTACTGGCCGTCGGTTGCGCTGTCATCGAACCCGATGCCGCCGCTCACGGATCTGCTGCCCGATATCTGGAAACCACACTTCCCGCTGGGCTATGCGCTGACCTTTGTGGTGCTGGAGCGCGCCGCTCGCTCCGAACGCGCGGCATGGCCTGCCGCGATCACGCTGGCGGGATTGGTCGGCTTCCTGAGCTTGGTCTCACCCACGCTCGTTCCAGTGGCCGGGGTCCTGTGGGCCGCCCTGTCCGGCTGGCAGGTCATGCGAGCCAGGAGATCCGGCTCGGCCAGGAACGAAGCGCTCCGAGCCGGCACGGGTCTGGCGCTGGCGGCGGTGCTGATCCTCGGCGGCGGCGGCGCGTTTGCGAGGATCCTGGGTGGAGCGCCGTCGTCCGGTTTCGAGTTGGCGCCAAGCCTTCACGAGGAACTCTGGCAGGCGCTCGGCACATTTGCCGCGCGGCCCGGCGGCGTGGGCCTGCTGGGCCTGGGGCCGTTGGCGGTCGCCGGCGCGGCCGTGGCAATGGCCCGACGCGACCGACTGGTGCTGGCGTTGGCGGCGGGCGCCGTCCTGCTGGCGCTCGCCTGGATGGTGTTGACGTATCCGCCGGCCCCGTGGGACGTGAATCGTTTCGTCGGGCATGCACGCAACCTGGCGTTGGCGGCGCTGCTGCTCGCGCTCACGGCCCGTCTGCACGATCTCCGACCCGGCCGCCGACGCCTTGCTGCGGCGCTGGTGGCGATCCTTATCACATGGCCCACGGTCGTCGTCCCCGCACGGAGTCTCGGCCTGGCGATCGGACGCGGGGTCGAACTGGCGAATGCCGGATGGGTGAGCGAGGAGATGCCTGACCGAGGCGAGACGGTGCCCAGGCGGCGGTTTCAGATCCCGCTCGTCTCCGAAGATCTGGCGGCATATATCCGGGACCACGTGGCGTTGGATGCGCGCGTGCTTGGCGCCGAAGGGCGCTATTGGAACGTGTTCTTCGCCACCGGCCGTCCCAACAACGCCGGGTTTGCCGGCCTGACGCACCTGAACTACTTGATTGGCGCGGAATATCTGGACGCCGTGCACTATCTCGAGCCGGCGGCGCTTCGGGCGCTCGGCATCGAATACGTCCATGCCACGGACGCGTGGATAGCCGAGCTGCCGACGCGGGCGCAGGGTTGGCTGGGCGATCCGCGATTGTTCGAGCTATTGGCGAGCGACGACCGCGAGCGGCTCTACCGGGTGCGGCAGGCGTTTCTGAGCCTCGACGCGCCGCCCGATCCCGCCTCATTCGAGGCGCTCCGGCAGGCCGTGCCGCCGTCGGCCACGGTGTATCTGGTATTCCCGCACACCTATGTCCAGATGGTCCGTGTTGCATCGGCGCTGTCGCACGCCCGGCTGATCGGCCAGATGGACCCCCAGCAACTCCACCTGGTACCGCCCGCGAGGTGGCAGGTCGATCCGTTGACCGACGAGACCCCGGACCTCGTCGTGTTGCCGACCAGCGCTGATCCCTGGATGTTTGAGTCTTCGGCGCGGACGCCGATCTGGTGGCGAGAGGGCGTCGGGGTGTACGCGCCGGACGGCGCGATGCCGCGGATCATGGACGGTGCGCCTCCAGATGGCCCGGTGCCCGGCGTTTCGCCGCCCGTGCTGCTGGACGTGACCGAGGTGACCGTGGCGGACGGCCGCATCGAGTTTGTCGCGGCCTTCGAGGAGCGCGACTCGCAAGGGTGGACGGGGCAGGATTGGGTGGTCATAAAGGGTGACCAATCGCCGTGGGCGATTCCGACCGAGGTCTTCCGCCGGGGCGACGAGCCGACGAACGCCAAATGGTTTGGGGGTCTGCTCTCGCCGGGTGGGGCGACTTCGACCCACACGTACCGGTTTGACGTGCGGACGGCCGAACTGTCGGTGCGCAACGACGCCGGCGCCTTCGTGCCGCTGCCGACGTCGGCGGCAGACCTTGGCCCGGGCGGTTACACGCTGGCGCTTCGCTTGCGACATGAATACCAGCCAAACTATTGGCGCGACGCCGCCGTGATTCCGGTGGTGCGGATCAGGGTCGCTGAGACTGGCGTGGTTTCGTTCGAGGTGTTCGACGATGTGCTGCGCGGGAGCCCGCTCCCTTAGACTCTGGCGTCGCCGTACTCGAGTTGAGCGCCGCGGGCGCGCTGCTCACGTGTGACGACGTGTGCAGCGGCCCGACCAGCACCTGCCAGGATGTGACGGATCGAACGCTCGGCCCTTTCGATATGAGCCCGTGACGCAAAGCGTTGACCGTCATGCGGAGCTTGCCTAAGTGACCGTTGATCCGGCGGTCGTCCCCGGCCTGCTGCTCTTGGCGCTGGAGCTGGCCGCGCTGGCCGCGGTGGGCTACGTCGTGGTTCGCGTGGCACTGCGCCAGGACGACGAGCGCATGGCTTTGGCGCAGGGGCTGGCGGTTGGCCCCGCCCTTTGGGGTGTGATCGTCAACTTCATCCTTTACGTCGTTCCCGGACTCGCGGGGGCGGCCGTGGGTTGGGGCGTCGTGCTCACCATTGGCGCAGTCCTGGCCTGGCGCGCTCCCGACCGCATCCGCCCGCGGCCGGGCGTGGCTGCGGGATTCGCCGTCGCCGTGCTGGCGCTCGTGTTGGCCGCGCTGGCCAGCCGACAGCTCATGGGTATCTCACATCCCGAGCTGCGTCTGGGACTGGCGGCCTGGATCCGGGCGGGCGGGTTCCCCCCGGAACTCGCGTGGAGCCCGGGGATCCCAGTGCGATTTCACTACGGTCCTGACGTGCTGATCGGACTGCTGGCACCGCCATCGGGGCCGGACCTGGCGCTGGTCACCGAACTGCTGAGCGCCTTTGCCTGGACGAGCTTTGCGCTGATCGTG
>DAOUKN010000206.1:0-4414 GCA_034421255.1 Chloroflexota bacterium
GGGCCTGGCTATGTCGGGCAACGGCCTGGATTGGACCCGCCATCCGGCCAACCCGATCATTCCCGAGTGGGCCGCGGACTGCCAGGTGCTGACCTACGACTCGATCGACGAGAAATACGTGCTCTGGGGACGCTACGGCGACTCCGCGGGCGAGGCCTGGCACCCCGAGTTCGACCACTGGTTCGCCCCGGTGTGGCCCAGCCAGCCCGAGGGTGTGTGGGGCACGCGCCGCCGAGTCTGGCGGCAGGAGAGCCAGGACCTGGTCAACTGGTCGACCGCGGAGCTGATCTTCGAGCCGGGACCGGCGGACAACCTGGACGATGGGCACTACTCATTCGTGCCCTGGCGCGCGGGCGAGATGCACCTGGGCATCCTGAACGTGCTGCACACGGTGGACGACACGCTGGATATGTACCTGCACTACAGCCGCGACGGGCACCAGTGGCATCGGTTCACCGAGCACCGGCCGTTCATTCCGCGCAGCGCCGAGGGCGGATACGACTCACTCGACAACGAGACGACGGTGCAGCCGCTCGTGGTCGGGGATGAGCTGTGGTTCTACTACGGCGGCAACAGCGTGCACCACGACTGGTGGATCATCGGCAGCGGGCAGGGTCTGGACGTACCCGAGGTCCACGACCCGAGCATCGCCGCCAACGGGCACCACCTGTGCCTCGCCACGCTGCGCTACGACGGCTACGTGTCGCTGGACGCCACGGTGCGCGAGGGCTACGTGGAGACCAAGCCGGTGCGGCCGACCGGCGGCCAGCTCTTCATCAACGCCCGCTGCGAGCCCGGCGGCTACGTGGAGGCCGAGGTGATGGATCCGTACAACGACGTCTGGCCAGGATTCGAGCGCTCCGCCTGCCGACGGTTCGAGGGCGACAGCATTCGCCACAACCTCACCTGGTCGGGCGGCGCGCCGGGCGACTTGCGGGGCGGCCTCAAGCTGCGCTTCCACCTGCGAGGGGCTGAGCTGTACAGCTTTGGCTTCGGCGGCGAGTAGCTCAGGGTATCGCCGGCGCCGCGCAACGCGGGACTTGCGCTTCAGACATTGGCCTGGATTCCGGCGTTTGCCGGAATGACGAGGACGGGAGAACGCCATGACGGAACGAGATCTCGGGGCGACGGGCATGCGCGTGAGCAGCCTCTGCATGGGGTGTTGGGAGATCGGCGGCTTGTCGTGGGGACCGATGGCCTCCCTGGACGCGGTGGCGTTGGTGCGCGCGGCCTTTGACGCGGGCATCACGACGTTCGATACCGCCGAGCAATACGGCGGCGGCCGCAGCGAGACCGTGCTGGGCAAGGCGCTGGAGGGCATTCGCGGTGAGACGGTGATCGTCACCAAAGTTGGGTATCTGCCCGGCTCCGACGGCGCGCAAGACCTTCACCTGGACTTCGAGCCCCAGGACTTTTCGCCGTCGCGCATCCAGCAGGCCTGCGAGCTGTCCCTGCGGCGTCTGCGCACGTCCTACATCGATGCGCTGCTGCTGCACGATCCGCCATTGCAAATCGTGCGGCAGCCCGAACCGTTCGAGGCGCTGCGGCGCTTGCAACAGGCCGGCAAGATTCGCTGGTGGGGCGTGTCGGCATCTCCCGAGGCGGCGGCGGAGGCCATCCGGCTGTGGGATGCGCCGGTCGTGGAGTCGCCGTTCCATCTCGCGGACGACAGCGTGGCCAGGCACGTGCTGCCGCTGGCCGCCGAGCGCGGCACCGGCGTGCTGGCACGGTCGCCCTTCGGCAGCGGCATCCTGATGCTCGACGAGGCAGGCATCGACCGCCTGCCGGCCACCGACTGGCGCCGCCGCCAGTCGTTCCGCGATCGCGTGCGCCAGTTGACCGGCCTGCGCGAGCGCCTGGGCGCGATGGCAGATGCGCGCGACGAGCCGCCGCACGAGACGGCCATTCGCTACGTGCTCGGCCACGAGGCGGTGTCGTGTTCCATCGTGGGCATTTCGAGCGAGCAGGACATCCAGCGCAACGCGCCCGCAGGCGACCCGCCGCACCTGAGCGCCAGGGAGATCGCGGAGCTTACGGGAGGCTAGCTGGAAGTCTGATCGTCCCTTCGGTGACCTCAGGGCGGGCTTCGAGCCAAGTCGAAGGGCGTGGTTCGACAGAGCCTGTCCCGAGCTTGCCGAGGGTCTCACCACGAACGGAGGTTGGCTCACCCTGACCGGAGCCAGCCGATCAGCCCCGCTCGTCCCGGAATCGCCGGAACAACCCGTCGATGTCCACGTCGTCGGGGCCGCCGTCATGCGCCACGAAGCGCGCACCCAGCGTGAACGACTCGCCGGGCTCGAGCGTCATGGCTGCGTGCCGCCACGGTCCCACGTAGATCGGGCCGTAGTCGCGCGTGAACCACGGCGTATCCGCGACCTCGGGATAGGGAAAGATGGCGACGCCGGCGACGTGCTCATGCGTCACCGGACCGGAGTAGTCCACCCAGTCGGCCTGCGTGTCGAACGTCGCGGCCTCGTTGCGGGCGCCCGTGGCGCTGCGAATCTCGCCGCCGTCCAGCACGTCGATCTGGTCGGCGATCCGCAGGGCCAGGCCGGCGTCCTTGTCCTGGCCAAACTCCACCGAGTGCCCCGGCGCGGTAAGCGTGGAGACTACGTCCACGGCCACGTGACCCGACCACAGGCGCACGCCGGTGCGGCGCCGCTCGCCCAGCACCAACCCACCGTCGCCGTCGACCCACTCGATGCGCTGGTCGAAGTTGACGCCGTCCAGTGAGACATCCGTGCGGGTGTCGCGCACCTGAATCTTGGACGGAGGACATAGGCCCAGCGTCTCGGGCGCCCAAAAGTTGAGTCCGTTGACCTTTGAGTGCGCCACCCAGATGGAAAGATGGTGCGGGTGGTCCGCCGGCCCGGCCTGCGTGACCACGTGGCCCTGCGCGGTGCGCACCGGAAACACGTAGGGCCGGTAGAGCCCCTGCTGCACCGCAGCCAGGTAGCGCCCGTCGGCGTAGACCTTCAGCTGACCCTGGCGCTCGAATACTTCGTAGCTGGGCATGGCGTTCCCAATCACCTCGGTCGATCGTCCGGCAGTCTACGCAAGTGGGCCGTCGTCGCGTTGATAGGCGCGGAGGCGCCCTCCGATAACGGTTCGGTCGGCTATCCGATCTCTGACGAGCCGACCATTGGAGCGATGTTTCAATTCGGAGTATTCGATCTCCACGAGGTGAATTCCCCATTTCGGCAGCACCTCTCGCCGTCGCTGGTCATAGAGGCGCCGCTGTTCTCCGCGATGAACTCCGCTGACGGTCATTCGGTGCGGCTTGTCGAAATGAGGAACAGACTGCGTATGTTGTCGCTCGCGGTATTCGACCACGAGCTTCAAGTCTGGGTAGTAGGCATCTACTGGCAGCGTGGTGCCTGCGTCGCCGCGTAGGAAGTTGAACCTGTGCCAGCGCCTTGCGGAGCAGCCGAGAATCTCATCACAGAGGTTTATGACGTAGTCCTCGTCACGCCGAACCATGCGGTCGCGCGCAGGTGATCTTTGGGCACGTTCGCTAGCAATCGATGAAGATGAATTGATCTGAATCGTCCCAAGCTCGATTAGCCGGTCGAAATCGTCGCTTCCAAACCCAGAATATATTTCGTCGAAATCTGTGATATTGAATCTTAGATCATTTCTCAACTTGCTTCGGATTTTCTTCTGCTCGTTTCTTTCGGCTTGAACTTTGCGCCGAAGTAGTTGCCGGATTGTTTCTGCTTCATCATGACTGAAGATTTTTCGGCCCTTCATTTATGTACCTCCTTCTTTGCCTGGAATTATTGCAAGTCTACGATATGTCATCGTGTGACCACCCCACGCAGTCCAGATCGGCGACCGCACCCGCGATGCGTTCGGTCAGGACGTCGAAGACCGACCAGCCGGCCGTGCCTTCGGGCAGCACCCGCGTCGTGAGCACGACGATGCGGGATAGCACGTCGGCCATGGCGAGCCGGTAGTCGGTCGTGCATCGCTCGGCGGTGTAGCCGGTCACGCCGCCCCGCGTCAGCGCATCGCGATAGGCGCGCAGGACGTCCATTTCGAGTGCGCGCCGCGTGTCGCGGTCGGTTGCCGACAGGAGGAAATAGGCCACGTCCATCGGACCCGGCCCGCGGAGCATCACCTGCCAGTCGACAAATGCCGCGGGGGCGCCGCTGCCGTCCGCCTCGAACATGACGTTGTCGGGGCGGAAGTCCCCGTGCAGCAGGGTCGGCGGCGCCTGCGCTAGGGCGCGGCGCACGGTGTCGAGGCCGTCGAGCAGCGCCGGACCGACGCGGTTGCACAGGTTGGGAACGTGGTCTCGATACCGTTCCACGAACTCCGGCCAGACCTCGCGGCAAATGGCGTGGCGCGTGGCGGTCAGCTGGTCGAAATCCGGGATCCAGTCCAGGGACGCGAGCGCCGGGCCGTCCCACCA
>DAOUKN010000207.1:0-5120 GCA_034421255.1 Chloroflexota bacterium
GACGACCCCACCATCGAGCGCGGCGACCTCCTGCACGTCGACTTCGGCGTCCGCACCTCGGGCATCGTCGCCGACCAGCAGAAGATGGCCTACGTGCTCCGCGAGGGCGAGACGGCCCCGCCCGAGGGCCTCGTGCGGGCGTTCGAGGCCTCGTCGCGGGCGGCCGAGCTGATTCTCGACGAGATGCGCGTCGGCCGCACCGGCATCGCCATCAAGGAGGCGGCCGAGCGGCGCGCCGCCGAGGCCGGCATCGACCTCCTCGTCTACTCGCACGTCCAGGGCTACTGGGTGCACGACGCCGGCATGTGGGCGATCTTCGACTGGCCGGAGCGCTACGGCGACCACCCGCGGTTCCCGCTCAAGGACGGCGACTGGGTGTCGCTGGAGTTCGCGGTGACGGCGGCCGTGCCGGAGTGGGGCGGGCAGGCGGTCTCGATCATGCGGGAGGAGGACACGCTGATCACGGCGGGGGCCCCGCCCGAGTACCTGTCGGGGCCGCAGGCGGGCCTCTGGGTGATCGAGTGACGGCCCGGGGCCGCGCGGCACTCGGCTGCCGCGGTGGTCGCACGACGGCCGACATCGGGGTATAATCGGTGTTCCGGCCCGTGCCGGCGGGCTCGCGCGTTGTCGATGCGGTGAGGTGGCCGAGAGGCTGAAGGCGGCGGTTTGCTAAACCGTTGAAGGGGCATAAACCTCTTCCCAGGGTTCGAATCCCTGCCTCACCGCCACCCGTCTCATGCAACTCGTTGCAAGAGATGCACTTATCTGCCCTCACTCGCTGTGTCCCCCACAGCAGCCAATGTGGACTGTCGGTATGGACCTTCCGCGGAGCGCGGGGCCACTGTCCGATCAGCGACCGGAACTTGTGCTCGACGCTGCCGGCTTCAAGGCACTCGTTGACGATGTAGTGCACGACGCTCCATGCCGAAACGGTGGGGCGACCCGGTCCGGGCCGGACCGGGCCGCCCCCGGTGCCTAGGCCCGTCTACCGCCCGTCCACCCGGCCGACCCCCGGCCCGTCGCGGCCGACCGCATGGCGCGCTCCCGATTCGCTCGACGCCGCGTAGCCCTCCAGGCGGTCGGGTGTCATCTCCTCTCAGAGCGCGGTGGTCGGCGCTCCGTCCTGGATCCATGACATGGGTCGTGGATGGTGCTACGATGCGGGATCATCAACAGACAACGACCCGCCCCACGATTGAACCATGCCCGATGTCGTCGACCATTCCACGTCGATGCCGACCGAATCCGCTATTCCCAAGCTAGCACCGGATGACTTCGCGCGTCGCTTTTCGTTGCGCTCAGCGAATCTCATGTGGTTTCTGGGAGCAGGTGCGTCCGCTTCTGCCGGTCTGCCCACGGCCATAGATATGGTCTGGGAGTTCAAGCAAAAGCTATTTGTCAGTCAGCGGCGTGGATCCCTGCGAGCGGTGTCTGATCTATCTCACCCAACTGTTCGCGACCGTCTTCAGGCCCACATCGATTCTCTGGGCCTGCCTCCGTCCGGCGCTCCCGACGAATATGCCGCCCTGTTCGAGTCCGTGTACCCGGCCGAATCAGATCGACAGAAATTCCTGGATGCAAAGCTGGCCGGTGCCAAGCCGTCGTACGGGCACATGGCACTCGCAGTGCTCATGCGCGCCGAGTTGACCCGCATAGTATGGACCACGAATTTCGACGCTCTCATCGCTGACGCCTGCGCCTGCGTCTTTGGCACCACTAGCGCCTTGACAACGGCTTCGTTGGACGCTCCGGATTTGGCTGAGCAAGCAGTCTCTGCCGAACGCTGGCCCGTTGAGATCAAGCTCCATGGAGATTTCCGTTCCCGACGGCTAAAGAATACCGGCGACGAACTGCGGCATCAGGACGTGCGCCTGCGGCGGGCCTTGGCTGACCAATGCTCGCGCTTCGGCCTTGTGGTAGCCGGATACAGTGGACGCGACGATTCCATCATGGACACACTCGAAGAAGCGATCGGCCGCCCTAGAGCGTTTCCCGGTGGGTTGTTTTGGTTACATCGCGGCGATAGCGCGCCATTGCCCCGTGTCAAGCGACTCTTGAGCCAGGGAGCCAAAGCCGGTGTGGAAGTCGCTTTGGTGCCGGTCCAGAATTTCGACGAAAGCCTACGAGATTTATTTCGTCTCTTTGATGCCGTTGACACCCGACCCCTCGCCGACTTCGCGGCGGAGAGGCGGCCTTGGAGTGCTGCGTCGCTTCCCAGCGTTAGAGCAAGGACGTGGCCGGTGGTACGTCTGAATGCTCTGCCTGTGGTCGAGGCACCGAGTACGTGCCGGCGAGTAGTTTGTGAGATTGGCGGAACTGCCGAAGTGCGGGAGGCGGTCGAGAAGGCGGATGTAGACGTCATCGCGGTCCGCTCCCACGCGGGGGTCTTGGCTTTCGGTGCAGATGTTGACGTGCGGGCGGCCTTCAACGCCCATGGGATCACAGAATTCGACCTTCACACTTTGGAAATTCGGCGTCGACGCTACGAGTCCACGGAGCGTGGGTTGTTGCGTTACGCGTTGGCCAGCGCAATCGCGCGTCACCGGAGGTTGACAGTTGTTCGGCGTCGCGGTACGGACTTCCTACGGCCCGCGGATGCCGACGACGGGGTTTGGCAGGATCTACGAGAACTGGTGGGAGCGTTGAGCGGTGTGGTGCCGGACCATCGGGACCTGAAGTGGTTCGAGGGTGTCAGTACGCGCCTAGACTGGGCAAGCGAACGTCTGTGGCTGTTGATCGAGCCAGGCACCGTTTTCGACGGGGTCACTGACGACAGTAGGGCAGCGGCAGCGGACTTCGCACGCGAGCGGAATGTTGGCCGCTACAATCGGGACCTAAACAAATTGATCGGTTTCTGGTCACGGTATCTGGCTGGTGACGGAAAAGAGATGCGTGCGTTGAATGTCGGAGATGGCGTCGATGCGATCTATCAACTGTCATCCATCACGGGCTTTTCCCGGAGGATCAAGTCGTGAACAGCGAGATCGCTGCGCACATGTGGCTTCCGGAGCCGAAACTGTGCTTTCATCCGGACCGTAGCGCGGACCGATCGACTCATCCACTACGTGGGTTGTTGGAGTTCGGACCTCACTCCGCGAGCTTAGTACCGGACCCAATACGGGTGGCCACGTTAGCACCGTCCGGTGGAAGCTCACGTTTCAACGAGTTCATGCGGGGTATGAACGGGACGTTCGGGCCGAGGGAACGGAGAGACTACGTCCCGGAATGGCCTGGCTTTCGCGCGGTCTTCGGTGTACACATGCGTGCGGCCGGCAAAGACTGTCGTGTTGAGCTGGACTCCCGACTGGAATCCGAGCTTCGCAGTGCATCGAAGCCCCATGCGGTACTGGCAGAGCACTTAACGAGAGCAATCCACGGTTTTGAGGCCCGCCGAAGTGAATTCGATGTGTTGTTCGTCTACCTCCCGGAGCGTTGGGCTGACGGTTTTCGTGGGGGACCGGATGACGACTTCGACCTTCACGATCATCTGAAGGCCACTACCGCCGCTCGTCGAATGCCGATACAGGTGGTGCGGGAAGGTAGTGCGCTTGCTTACCCATGTCGGGCGAGCGTGATGTGGCGTATGGGTCTAGCGCTCTATGTCAAGGCCGGCGGTATTCCTTGGAAGCTGGCGGACGCCGATCCGGAGACTGCGTACATCGGTATTTCATATGCCGTACGGCCGATGGAGTCGGACCGACCGCGGTTCGTGACGTGCTGCAGTCAAGTGTTTGATGAAGAGGGTTCGGGTTTGGAGTTTATCGCCTACGATGCTCGCGAAGTGCAAGTTCAGCGGGACAATCCGTTTTTGTCACAGACCGAGATGTTCCGTGTGATGACGCGCTCGTTGGACCTGTACCGTCGCCGTCATGCGGGACGGTCGGCTCGGCGGGTCATGGTTCACAAGACTACGGAATTCAAGCCCGAGGAAGTTGACGGGTGCATGGAGGCACTGCATTTGTGCGAGGCCGTGGACTTGGTGCAGGTTGTCGGCGATGTAGGTTGGCGTGGTGTCCGCGTGGACAAGCCTCGCGAGTCGAGGGCGAGAGGAATAGCGGCAGCTTTTCCGGTTGAACGAGGCACTGTGGTCGAACTTGGGCCACGCGAGGCGTTGCTGTGGACCCATGGCGACGTGCGGGGGATTACCCGGCGTTCGTATTTCAAGGGAGCAAGAAGTACCCCCAAGCCGGTACGCTTGGTGCGGCACGCGGGTCACGGTTCGTGGGACGAGACGGTGCGCGCGGTACTCGGCCTGTCCAAGATGAATTGGAACAATGACTCACTATACGACCCGTTACCGGTCACTATGGCGTATGCAAAGGTGCTGGCACGCGTTGTCAAGAGGATGCCGAGCTTGGGTAGCACGCCGTACCAGTTTCGTTTCTTCATGTAACTTGGTGTGTATCGCGTGGCGTCGGTTCGGTCGCGAAGAAGATTCAGGGATTCGGCCCATGCGGGCTCAGCTCATGCGTTCCGGCGGATAGCGAATGGGTGCTGGGAGCTCGCAGGCTCTCGATGTGGAAGGCGATGGCGGCACGCATCTCGGCGGTCACCCCGTCCCGGGTGGCGCCCGCTGCGACGCAGCGGGGCAGGTTCGGCGCGAAGGCGGAGAAGTTCCGCGGTGTGTCTTGTTCGATGACGATGGCGTACTCCATAGCTTGCTCCATGCTTGCTCGCTCGTCCAGGCCGGCCTTCTTCACGATGCCGCCCGATGTCGCCAGCGCGAGGTGGTCGCTTGGTTTGCCGGCAACGGTTACGGTACCAGGCACCGAAAGGGCAGCGCCACGCCTTGGTGATGGGCGGCGGCCCGGGCCGACCAGCTTCAGCATTCGAGCAGCGTCCCGCTGTGCAGCAGTTCCAGAAACTCGGTGTAGGGCATGACGTCGATGCTGCCGACGCGTCGGCGGTCGTTCTCGGCGGTGACGACGATCGCCCGGCGCGGGGCGAACTCCTCCACGAAGGCGGTCATCGGGCGCAGGTCGCCGCCGCGCACGCGGGCCTTCGCCTCGACCGCGACCTCGCCCCCGTTCAGTACGAAGTCCACCTCCAGCCCGCTCTTGGTCCGCCAGAACTCGACGGGCCACGACTGCTCCCGGTAGCCGCGGGCGGCGATGATCTCG
>DAOUKN010000208.1:0-10299 GCA_034421255.1 Chloroflexota bacterium
GTCGACGACCGATGTCGCGGGATCGTCGCCCATGCGTGCGGTGCCCATCAGATGCCAACCCGACTCGGGAACGCATGGCAGCTCCCGGACTTCATGCGCGCCGCACGTTTCCAGGAGCTCGCGCGCCCGCGCGACCACGAAGTCGATCGCACGCTGCGTGTTGTCGCTCAACGTGTAGCTGATCTTCGGCGCCGGAATCCCGTGACTGTCGGTGAGGGTCTCGTCGAGCGTGACCCGATTGTGAAGCTCCGGCAAGTCCTCGGTCATCGCCGTGATCGACAGCGTGCGGCCGAGCCGCTTGCGCATCACCCGATGGTGATCGGCGCCCCAGGGCACGCGGTGCGCCGTGAACCCCCCGAGCGCCGTGCTCAGCGGGCCGAAATCGTGATGCAGCTGCATCTGGCATCCCCGCACGAAGCCTCGCGCCGGATCGGACTCGTAGAACTCCTGGCAGTGGAGCAACACGCCGAGCGGACCCTGATAGCCCACGAGATCTTCCTCGAACTCGCCGCTCACGAATCCGATGGGATGAAACATCAGGTTTCGACCGACGTAGCCGCTGGAGTTGGCCAGCCCGTCCGGAAACAGCGACGAGGCGGAGTTGAGCAGCAGACGCGGCGTGCCGACGCCGTTGCATGCCATCACCACCGCGCGCGCGGCTTGATGTCGCGCCACGCCATCCCGGTCGTAGTAGACGGCGCCCGACGCCCGGCCCCGGGCGTCGACCGTGATCTCGCGCACGCGGGCGTGCGTCACCAGGCGCGCGCCATGATCCAGCGCCTTGGGCCAATAGGTGACATGGGCGCTCGACATGGCGCCGTTGGGGCACCCCAGATCGCACGGTCCGCAGCGGTTGCACACGTGGCGGCCGTCGCCGTAGGGCGCGGTGAGCAGCGCGCCGTCGGCCGGCCACCAATGCCAGCCCAGCTTTTCGAGTCCGCCAATGAAGACGTGCGCGGCGTGATCGAGCGCGACCGGCGGCAGCGGCCGCGGGCCGCGCGGCGGATTGGCGGGATCGCCATTGAGCCCGGCGACGCCAACGTTGATGTCGTTCTCTTCGTAGAAGGGCTCCAGGTCCTCGTAGGCAATCGGCCAGTCGTCGGCGACCCCGTCGAGCGTGCGCACGCGGAAGTCGGATGGCCGAAATCGCGGGAAGTGGCCCGCCCAGTGGATCGTGCTGCCGCCCACGGCGTTGAACATGAGCGGCGCGATGGGCGTGTCGGCATTGTTGAGCGGGTAGTCCTCGGGCCGCCCGCGCACGTTGGGATCGTTGGAGAAATCGGTCTGCCGATGCATCTCCCAGTCCGGCAGCTCGTGGGGATAGTCGGTGGGATCCAGCCACCCGCCCTGCTCCAGGCAGGTGACCCCGATGCCGGCCCGAGCCAGGGACCAGGCGACGGCGGCGCCCGACGCGCCGGCGCCGATGATCAACACGTCGGTGGCGTCGCGGTCGTGTGACATATCGCTGGGCTCGTAGGCGAGACGGCTCATGCTAGCGCGTCGCGCGCGGCCCCTCGTGAGGTAGGCGCGCGGCTATCCCAGGCTGCACGCAGACTGGGCCACCGGAAAGGGTCGCGGCTCCGATTAAGTCGGGTCGTCGGCGTCGGGCCGGCGGGCGGCCGTGCCGCGTCGGCCTTCGAGCACCTCCATCGCCAGCAGCACCGTCTCGTAGGCCTCGGTCGCCCGGCGGCCGTCGTCATTGCTGAACTGCGGCGGCAGGCGTTCGAAATCGCCGTCCGCCATCTGCGCGATCTTGCGCTGGAGCCAGCCCCGCAGGCGCTCCCACTGGTCGGCGCTGGTTTCCACGGCGCTACGCCTGGGCCGATGCGGTCGCTACGTCCGATTCGCGCTCGACCAGCTCGCGCGCGATCTCCGTCGCTCCTTCCGTGTCGTCCGGGCCCAGCTCACCGTCGAGCACGAGATTGAGCAGGTGCTGCTTGACGGGCTTGATCCAAGGGCCGGGCGGACGCTGGAACAGCTCCATGAGGGCATGGCCGTCCAGGGGGCTGTCGAGGGCGGTGACGTCCTGCTCCGCCATCAAGCTGTCGCAGCGCGCCCGTAGCTCGGCCACGCGCGCGAGTCCGGTTTCGATGCGCCGCGGCCGATAGCTGGTGATGTCGGCCCGCGAGAGGGCGATCAGGTTGTCGAGCTCCTCGCCGGCTTCGCGGATGAAGCGCCGCACCGCGCCGTCCGTCCAGGTCGGCTCGTAGCCGTTGGCGCGCATGTGCAGCGCCACGATGTGCGAGACGCGATCGGTCAGCCGGTTGTCGGCGCGCAGTCGCTCCAGGATGACGCGCGCCATGCGGGAGCCGACCTCGGCGTGGCCGTAGAAGTGCACGCGCCCGCGGCGCACGGACTTGGTGGCGGGCTTCGCCACGTCGTGCAGCAGGGCGCCCCAGCGCAACTCCAGGCGATTCGGCGTCCGGGCGAGCACCTGCATGGTGTGGGCAAAGACGTCCTTGTGCTCATGCCGCTCGTCCTGAACGGTGGATTGCATGGCGATCATCTCGGGAATGACGAAGTTCATCAGCCCCAGCTCCAGCAGGGCGATGATGGCTAGATGCGGTCGATCCGACGCCATGATGAGGTGCATTTCGGCGCCGATCCGCTCGGCGCTGATCGTCCCCAGCCCCGTGGCCTGGCGGCGCATGGCGGCCATGGTGTCTCCGTCGATCGTGAATCCGAGCTGAGCGGCGAAGCGCACAGCCCGCAGCACGCGCAGGGGATCTTCGCGGAATCGGTCGTCTGGGGTGCCCACAGCCCGGATTACACGCCGCGCGATGTCGCCAAGCCCGCCCAGCGGGTCGAAGATGCGGCCCGTGGCGATGTCCTGCGTGATGGCGTTCACCGTGAAGTCGCGGCGCGAGAGATCGCCCTCCAGCGAGTGGCCGAAGGTGACGGCCGGCTTGCGCGAGCCGGGTTCGTAGGTTTCCGACCGATAGGTCGTGACCTCGACCGGCATCTCGCCGAAGACCGCACCGATGGTGCCGAAGCGCTCGCCGACGGCATAGATATGGTCGGCCCCGGCGCGGCGCAGCAGCACCTTGATCTCGGGCGGTCGCGCGTCGGTGGTGAAATCCAGGTCCGTCGACTCGCGCCCGAGGACGCGGTCGCGCACCGGGCCGCCGACCAGATACAGGGCAAACCCCGCCCGCTGAAATGCTTGCGCGAGGCGCCCGATGGGGTTATTCACAGGCCTGAGACGATGCTAGGGGCGCTGTCGGAAGCGCGGCAGGCGGCGCAGCGAACGAAGCGCCGTACGCAGCGATTCTACACGCTCCCGAAGCTGATCCCAGACCTCGCGCGGGGTTCCCCGAACCCGGCGCACGCCGACGTCGGCCACGGCGCACAGCAGGCCAATGGTGAGAAACAGCGGCCATCCCAGGTGCTGACCCCCGGGCGTGGCGCGGAGGGCGGTGCGGGCAAGATCCGTCGGCGTCTCGACTACGGTGCCGCCCGTGGCCGCCGCGATGCGGCGCAGCGTGGCCATGTTGGGCTCGATGCTGCGGAACTCCGCGCGCGCCGGCACCACGAGCGACGTCTGGCTGCTCGCCACAAGCGTTCCGGCGGACCGTTGCTCGATCTGAACCTCGTACACGCCCGGCGGAGGACTGGCCATGTCGAGCGTATAGCGGCCGGGCGCGGATTGACCCGCGGTGTAGGCCAGCTCCTGCCTGCTAGGTGCGATCAGCCGCACGCTCGTGTCGAGCCCGTTCCGAAAGCTTCCGCCGGACTCCAGCGAATCGATCGTGATCGTGGTGCGCTCGGCGGTGGCCTCCACGACCGGATACAGGCCTTCCGCGAGCGTTCCGTCGGGCGCCGGCATGACCCAGTCCACCGCCTGGCGCAGATAGGCGTTGAACAAGGCCCACTGGGACCAATCCTCGGCCCAGTCGCCCCCGAGATCCGACGTCCAGGCCACCGCGCGACCGCGGCCGAACTGCCACTGCGCCAGGATGGGATCGTTGCTGTCGGAGGCCAGCACGACCTCGGCCGTGGGCTTGGCTCGCGTGCGCACGTAGCCCGTCAGGTTGGGCAGCGCTTGCCCTTGAAGCTCGCCGGCAAAGACCGGGCTGGGCGTCTGGAGCCGCGGCTGAAACTCCCGCTCGACGATGGCGAACTCGCCGGCCAATTGGGTCTCTTGCGTCAGGACTCGCGGCAGGTCGCTTGCCGTGGGCGCGAAGTAGTAGCGGCCGTTGCCCAATCGCGCCACCTCGGTCAGCAGCTCCTTGTCCGCGTCCTCCCCGATGGCGATGGACGAGATGGTGATATCGCGCCGGCGCATGGAGCGGGTCATCGCGTCAAAATCGCCGCGGTGGGCTTTGCCGTCCGTCAGCAGGATCACGTGCTTGACGGAGGCATCGACCCGTTGCAGTCGCTCGCGCGCGGTGTACATGGCGAGGAAAAGGTCGGTCAGATTCCCGATCTGAATGCGCTGGATGGCGTCGACCACGCTCGAAAGGTCGGCGCCGCTTTCCATGGCGCGCGGCGGGACGATCCACTGCGTGTTCTCGTCGAAGGCGATCACGCCGATGATGTCGCCCTCGTCGAGCACTTCGACAGCTTCCACGGCCGCCTCGATGGCGAGCTCGATCTTGACTTTGTCGTCGGGCGTCTCCCGCGACATGCTCGACGACCGGTCGATCAGCAGCACGATGGCCAGGCGGGGGTCGGGCCGCGCCTCGGTTGGGTTCGACCACACGGGCAGCACCTCATCCAGCGGCGTGCCTTCGTACCCGCCGGCGGCGTAGCTCCGGGCGCCGCCGGTCACCACGAGGCCATAGCCGTCGCGCACGTATTCCCGCAGCGAGGCCATCAGGGCAGGGCTCAGCGACTCCGCGGCGGTATTTGCCATCACGACGGCGTCGAAATCTCGGAGCGCCGAGGACTCGAGGTCCGCCGGTCGAACCGGGGTGATGTCCAAGCCGGACGCCGCGAGCGCGCCTTGGACCGCCGGCGCCACGGCGTCGCCCACGAGCAGAATCGATCCCGCGGGCTGCACCCACGTGGCGGCCTCGGCCACGTTGTTGGCCCGCCGCACGTCGGCGTCCTCCAGCAGCTCCGCCCGCAGGCGGTGAAACCCGTCGGGCAGGCCGGTGAGGTCCGCGATGAAGGTCTGGCGACCCGGACGAAGCTCGACCTGGGCGTCGCTGAGCAGCGTGCCCGCGCTCCACAGCCGGAGTCGCGCGCTGGTGAGGCGGCCCGACACGACCGTGATCTGCGCCTGGGCCGCGGCGCCCCGGCGCACCGCGTGCGGCACGTCGAGGCCGTCGATGGCCAGGTCGGTGCCGGCCTCGCTCGCCACCGGCATCGGGGAGACCGTGACGCCCCGAACGACCGCCGCGTTGATCGCCGCGTCGAGATTGCCCGCCGTTGGGTTGCCGTCGGTGACGAGCACGATCCGGCCCTCACGCTCCGGCGGCACCAGGGCGAGGGCCGCCGAGAGGCCCTGCGCCAGGTCCGTCGCGTCGGTCGGCACCGCAGCCGTGAGCGGCGGGGCCTCCTCCATCCGGTCGGGTGAGGCAAGCACCGCGGCGCGGCCGGCGAATTGGACGACGCCGACCGGGGTGTCGGAGCTGAAGGCCCGCGCGAAGTCTTCAACCTGCCCCATGGCCAGGGCCTGATCGGCCAGCGGCACGCTGGCCGACGTGTCAACGGCGAAGATCGTGACGGGCGGCCCGCTGCCGCCTCCGGGTCCGGCCAGCGCCACCACGATGGCGGCGATGGCCACCGAGCGCAGAATTGCGGCCACGGCTGTGCGCCGCCGCGAGAGCCGGGCGCGGCTCGCGTGCGTCATCCAGACACAGAGCGGGATGAGCGCCAGGAAGGCGAGCAGCCAGATGCGATCCAGCGTCATGGCGCTAGCGCAATCCGCGCACGCGGTGGAACCACCACCACTCGGCGATCAGGAAAAGCAACGCCAGCGCGGCGAAGATCGGCCACAGTTGGATGGTCTCCGGCACGCCCGCGGTCGCGCCGGCCGTGGGCGCCGCGGCCCCCGTCATGGTCTGGGCGGAACCGGCGCCAACCTCTCCCTCGGGCGGCTCGACCACCAGGCGGGTCTGCGCCAGCACCTGCCCATCGCGGTATTGCCGCACGACGTAGGTCCCAATCTCGCCGGTGTCGAGCACCGCGGGGGCGGTGACCGGGAGCTCCGTCCGAGCCCCGCTCGGGTGCACCACTTCGAACGTGTCGGCCAGCGGGTGCGGAATCAACCGTGCGGGCCGATCGGGGCTGAGCGGCGCATCGCCCCCGCGCGGGTTGAACGGATCGGCCCACTGCAGGACGTTGCTCCAGAGCACGGGGTACCAGGGGGCGATGGTGGCGTTCGGAGACAGCAGGTCGAGCCCGATCAGCACCAGCCGACGCCGATCCATCACGCCGTGGGCCAGCACGGCGCCGCCGTCGACGTCCAGGTCGACCGCCATCTCGGCGGGCGCTCCATAGCGCCGTGCCCGCGGCAGGGCGATCGCGATCGGGTCCACGTGCCGCAACAGCACGCTTTCCCGGGCGGCGCGGGGCGCGGACTCCAGCGCGGGAAGTTCCTGCATCCCGAGCGCCGCGACATCCGGCGGGTTCACCAGCACCACCGAGGCGTTGGGCAGAAACTCGGGCAGCCAGCCCTGGAACACATAGACGTCGTGCGGGCGCTCGGTGTCGAACTCGGCCGGCGTTCCGCCCGCCGCCGTGACCCTGGCCGACGCTTGCAGCGCCCGGACGATCGGCTCGGTTTCCTCACCGACGACAAGGACTCGCAGGTTCCGCGGATCGCTCAACTCCGCATACGCGGTGTTGTCCAGCGCCAGACCGTCGTCACCGCGCACCACCGTGGCGGAGTAGCCGGGCGCCGCGCCGAGATCTTCGATGAGCAGGGTCTCGCGGGCGCGGGGCTCGATGGTCAGTTGGCGTTCGGCAACGCCGATGCCGGCCGCATCGATGCGCACCGCAACGTCGGCCGCGCGCGTGCCGTCGTTGCGAATCACCACCAGGCCCTGGACGCCCCGCGCCTCCGCGAGTTCTCGGCGCACGGAAAATTGCTCCAGCGCCACATTGGCCGCGTTCCCCGCCACGATGAACGCCGTCACGTCGTCGTAGGCGCGACCCGGCGGAAGCTCGAATGCGCCGTCGCTGAACAGCGCCACCATGCCGCCGGCGGCGGGCGGCGCCAGGGACAGCGCAATGTCCAGGGTGCCCGGGATCGCGCCCTCCGCGGCGGTTGGCCGAATGCCGTCGATCGCGGCCTCGATCTCGAATCGATTGGCGCTATGCGTCACCAGCGGTCGCGGCGCGCCTTCGGCGCTGAGCACCGACACGCGAACGTCGGCGGGCAACGTGCGCACGAACGCGATCGCCTGGTCCTTGGCGGCTTCGATCCGGGGACGGCCCACGTCGGCGATCTGCATGGACATGGAGGCGTCCAGCACCACCGCCACCGGCGGTCCGACGGTGCGCGTGCCGGTGCACTCGGGCCGCGCCAGCGCCACGGCCAGGGCCGCGACGAGGAGCAGTTGGAGAATCAGCAGCAGGTGGCGCTTGAGCCAGTCGAGCCACGACTCGTCGCGCTCGCGCTGCAACGTCCGCCGCCACAACAGCAGCGAGGCCACGGCGACCCGTTGCCGCTTGGGCCGTAACAGGTAGAACAGCCCCACCAGCGCCATGAGCGCCAGCCATCCGAAGGCGAGCGGCGCGGCCCAGGTCATGCCAGCACGCGATGCGCCCGCAATCGCCGCAAGAGCACCTCCTCAACCGGCCACTCCGACTCGATGGGGATATAGCGCGCATGCCGCCGGTGGCAAAAGGCCTGCAGCTCGCTCGTCCACTCCGCCACGGTGGCCCGAAAGGCCGCCAGGAGCGCCGCGTCCCCGTAGAGATCAAGGCTGACGCCGGTCTCGACGTCAACCAGCTCGACCTCTTCGGCGAAGTCCGGCTGCACGGCCTGCCCGTCGAGCACGTGGATCACGACAAGCTCGTGGCCCCGCTCGACCAGCATGCCGATCGCCTCGGTGGCGTCGTCGGCGAGCAGATCCGATATGAGAACCGCCACCCCGTGCGGCCCGCCGCGAGCGGCATGGGCGCGCGCCGACGCCGCCAGGCGGGTGGGGCCGGTGGGCGACTGGGCGTCGAGAAAGTCGTAAAGGCGGCTGGCCGCCGCGCGACCCTGCTGGGGTGGGAAGTGCTGGGGAGATTCGCCGCCGATCAGGGTCGCGGCCAGGTAGTCGTGGCTGGTGAGCGCCACCCAACCGAGCGCCGCCGCCAGACGCTGGCCGACGTCGAACTTCGGCGGCCGGCCCGTCGCCATCGAGGCGCTGGCGTCCAGGAACAGGTGGACGACGAGCGTCTCCTCGGATTCGCGGACCTTGACGAACAGCTCGTCGCTGCGGGCGTAGACATTCCAGTCGATCTGCCGGAAATCGTCTCCCGGCGTGTAGGAGCGGTAGTCGGCGAACTCGATGGACGATCCCGACTTACGGCTGCGGCGCCCGCCCGTGTGGAGATGTCCATGGGGCCGGTTGGAAACCACGGCCAGCCGTTCGAGCTGGGCGCGCAGCCCGGCCTCCGGAGCGAAGGCCGGTTCGGCCCGCCGGGCCACGGTGTCTCAGCCGCCGTCCGGGCGCGTGGTCATGAGAATCTGGTCCAGCACGCCTTCGCTGGTCACCCCCTGCGCCTCGGCTTCGAAGTTCAAGAGAATCCGGTGGCGCATGGCCGGCTTAACCGCGCGCCGGACGTCGTCGAAGCTCACGTTGTAGCGGCCGTCCAGCAGCGCGTAGACCTTGCCGGCCAGCACCAGGGCCTGGGCGGCGCGGGGCGAGGCGCCGTAGCGCACGTATTGGCGCGTCATGTCATGCGCGCGGGAATCGGATGGGTGCGTGGCCTTGACCAGCGTGACCACGTAGGACTCGACGTGCGGCGCGATGGCCACGCGCCGGGCGAACTCGCCCATGTCGACCAGGTCGTCGCCCGTGGCGACCTTGGATACGTCCGGGACCTGGGCGCCCGTGGTGCGTCCGATGATCTCGCCCAGCTCGTCGCCCGAGGGATAGCCCACCACGAGCTTGAACATGAACCGGTCGACCTGGGCCTCCGGCAGGGGATAGGTGCCTTCCATCTCGATCGGATTCTGCGTCGCCATGACGAAAAACGGCCGGTCGAGCGCGTGGACCTGGCGGCCCACGCTGACCTGCCCCTCCTGCATCGCTTCCAGCAGCGCCGACTGGGTCTTGGGCGTGGCCCGGTTGATCTCGTCCGCCAGCACCAGGTGGGCGAAGATCGGACCGGGCTCGAAGCGAAACCCGCGGCGACCGTCGGCAGGCTCGACCAGGACATTGGTGCCCGTGATGTCGGCGGGCATCAGGTCGGGCGTGAACTGGATCCGGCTGAAGCTGAGATCGAGCACCTGGCTGAGGGTCCGCACCAGTTGCGTCTTGCCCAGCCCCGGCACGCCTTCGAGCAGCACGTTTTGGCCGGCGATCAGGGCGACGACCGTGTCGCGGATGACCTCGGTCTGGCCCACGATCACGCGCGAAACCTCGGACATGATGCCGTGCGCCAGCTCGCGGAGGTGCTCGGCGCGGCGTTCGGTGGTCATGGTCGTCATGGTGGCACCCTACGGAGCGGAGAAGTAGCGGTCGAGCAGAATCTGCCGGTCCGCCGGCAGCGCGCGGCTCATGTCCGGACGCCCCACCGCCGTGCCGCGGCTGCCCGCCGATGGCTCGTACTCGCGCGACACGTCCGTGCCCAGCTCGAGCACGGGCCGCATCACCGTCTCCTGGCCCTCTTCGGTCGGATCGATGATTACGGTTTCCAGCCGGCCTTCGGCGTCCAGCCGTTGATTGGCGGCCAGGTCCTCGATGTTGGCCGGCGCCTCCTGGCCCTCGGCCGCCGAGCCGCCCAGGCCGCCACCTTCGCCCGCCGGCTGGTCCAGCATGGCCGCGTTCCCGTCGCCGGCCATCAAGCCCTGCCCCGGCATCGCGGGTCCGTCCGGAGCGGATTCGCCCGGCAGTTGGGCGCCCGCCCCGGTATCGGCGAGCATCTCGGCCAGGCTGGCTTCAAGGGTCGCAAGCTCCTGCTGCATGGCCGCGTTGCCGGCGGCCGATTCCTCGACGGCTTCGAGCATGCTGGCCAGCTCCTCGAAGCTGGAGCGGGCATCGCTGAGTTGCCCGCTCTCCAGGGCGTCCGCGAGGTCGCCCAGGGGTTCGGCCAGGCGAGGGTCGGTGGCGGCGGCGGCCGCGGCTTCGCCGAAACGCCCCCCCAGTTCCTCCCGCTGGGCCGCGCTCATCTCGGACAGCTCGGCGGCGAGAC
>DAOUKN010000209.1:0-3861 GCA_034421255.1 Chloroflexota bacterium
ATCGTGACCGTGATGCAGACGCTGGAGCTGGTCGACGACGTGAGAGTGGAGACGGCTCCGACGGTTAGCGGTCGACCGTCGCTTCCCGACCTGGCGCCGGATGACGACCTGGCGCTGCGAGCGGCGCACCTGCTGCGCCGAGAGCTCGGCGTGACGTCCGGGGCGCGCGTTAGCGTCGAGAAACGAATTCCGGCCGCCGCCGGACTGGGAGGCGGCAGCGCCGACGCCGCCGCGGTGCTCGCGGCGCTGAATCGGCTCTGGGAAACCGACGTCGATCACGCGCAACTTCTTCGGATCGCAGCTGAGTTGGGCTCAGACGTGCCGTTCCTGGTGCGCGGCGGCACGGCGCTGGCAACCGGACGCGGCGAGGTCTTGCGCCAATTGCCGCCCGCCCCCACGCGGTACGTCGTGCTCGTGCGCCCGGACGCTCCCCTTGCGACCGCCGATGTCTACGCCGAGTTGCGGCCTTCCGAGTGGAGCGCCGGCAGCCACACCCTGGCCTTAGCCGAAGCAATCGCCGAAGGCTCATTCTCGGAGGAGCTCATGCGCAACGACCTCACGCCGCCTGCCATCCGGCTGGCGCCCGCCATCGGCGACATCCTGGATGAGCTTCGTGCGGCGGGCGCTCGTCCGGCGTTGATGGCCGGCAGCGGCGCCACCTGCTTCGGTCTCTTTACGGAGATGGCGGCTGCCGAACAGGCCGTCGAGCGCGGGCGAGCCGCCGGTCACTGGGCGCACCTCACCCGGTTTCGTCCCGCCGCCGACGCGTAGCAGGTGGGGCGTTGCATCCGTTGACCCGTTGGGGTCCGATCTCTACGCTGAACCTGGATGGGGAGTAGCCAAGGGGTAAGGCAGCGGACTTTGAATCCGCGATTCGGAGGTTCGAATCCTCCCTCCCCAGCCGCGAGCCGCTCATGACGTGTACAGCCGTAATTCTTGCCGCCGGACGCGGCGTGCGCATGGCCGCCTCCGGCCCGAAGGTGCTGCATCAAGTCGCCGGCTGGCCGCTGGTGACGCACGTCGTGGCCACTGCGCGCGAAGCGGGCTGCGACCCGATCGTGGTGGTCGCGTCGCCCGAGGTCGACCTGCGCGATGCCGTGGGCGAGGACGTTCGCATCGTCGAGCAGCCGCCCGACGACTACGGAACCGCGGCGGCCGCGCAGGCCGCCGGGGTCTCGCAAGGTCCCGGCACAGCCGTCGTCATGTTCGGCGACTCCCCACTGCTCACGGCCCAGACCGTGCGTGAGATGGCGGCCTTGCGCGATGAACGAGACGCGGCGATCGTCGTGGGGTGGACCCAGGCGCCTGCGCCGGGCGACTACGGCCGGGTGGTGATGTCCGACGACGGATCGGTGCAGGCCATAGTCGAGGCCGCCGACGCCGACCCGGCCACCCATGCCCTGACGTCGTGCAATTCCGGCTTGATGGCGTTCGATGCCGAGTGGCTGGGCGCCGCGCTGCCGCAGGTGCCGCGCAGCCCGGCGACGGGCGAGCGCTACCTGACGGCCGTCGTCGAGCTTGCCGTCGCCGATGGACGCCGGGTGGTCTCTCATTTGATCACCGACGACGCCGAGACCATCGGCTGCGACGACCTCTCCCGTCTGGCGGAAGCCGAGCAGGCCATGCAGAACCGTCTGCGCCAGTCCCTGCTGGCGCGGGGCGTGCAGCTGCGCGACCCGGCAACGACCTATCTGCACCGCGGCGTGGCGGTCGGCGCCGGTTCCGTGCTCCTGCCGGGCACGTCGCTCGAGGGCGCCACCTCGATCGGCGCCGGATCGACCATTGGTCCAAACAGCCGGCTCATCGACGCGACCGTTGGCGATGGCTGCGACGTCGAGTCGTCGCGGGTGTCTAGGTCGAGCCTCGGCGACCGCGTCGTTGTCGGCCCTTTCGCTCACGTGCGCGACGGTTGCGACATCGGCCCCGACAGTCGCCTTGGATCGCAGACCGAACTCAAGGCGGCCAAGCTGGGAAATGGCGTGCACGTGCACCATTTCGGCTATCTTGGAGACGTGGAGATCGGCGATGGTGCAAACATCGGCGCGGGCACGGTGACGTGCAATTTCGACGGCACGGCCAAGCACCGCACCGTGATTGGCGCTGAAGCCTTCATCGGCAGCGACACCATGCTGATCGCCCCCGTGCCGGTTGGCGAGGGCGCACGAACCAGCGCCAGCGCTGTCGTCACGCGGGATGTTCCGCCGGGCATGCTGGCGGTGGGCATTCCGGCGCGAATCCGTCGCTAGCGGAGTAGGTGGGAGGCCTCCGTGGACGGCGAGCTGAAGATATTTTCGGGTAGCAGCAATCGGGGCCTAGCCGCCCGCATTGCCCATACGCTCGGGCGTCCCTTGGGCGAGGCCAGGGTCGAGCATTTTCCCGACGGCGAGGCAGACATCCAGATCCTGGAGAACGTGCGCGGCACGGACGTCTTCGTCGTGCAGTCCACCTGCGCGCCGGTCGACCGAAACCTGATGCAGCTGCTGATCATGATCGACGCGCTGCGGCGTGCCTCCGCCGGCCGCGTCACCGCGTTGATTCCCTATTTCGGTTACGCGCGCCAGGAAAAGAAGTCCACCGGGCGCGAACCGATCACGGCCAAGCTCGTCGCCAACATCCTCGAGGCGGCCGGCGTCTCGCGGATCGTCACGCTCGATCTCCACGCTCCCGCGGTGCAGGGCTTCTTTGACATTCCCGTCGATCATCTGCTGGCCGCGCCGCTGCTGGCCGATGCCATCGATCGGATGCGATTGACCCAACCGGTCATCGTGTCGCCCGACGCCGGCGGCGTGACCCGGGCGCACGACTTCAGCCAGCGCGTTGCCGGCGCGCCCCTGGCCGTCGTTTTCAAGAACCGCACGGCGGCGGACCAAATCGAGCACCTCCAGATCGTGGGAGAGGTCGAAGGACGCGACGCGATCGTCGTCGACGACCAGGTGTCCACCGGTCACACGCTGGTGGAGGCCAGCGAGGCGCTGCGGGAACGCGGCGCCCGCAGCGTCTACGGCTGCGCCGTACACCCGGTATTCGCCAGCGACGCGCTCGAGCGGATTCAGGACTCCGCGATCGAGAGGCTCTTCATCACCGACACGATTCCGATTGAAGACGGACTCATGAACGGCAAAATACAATTGGTCCACACGCACGAATTGTTCGGCGAGGCTGTCCGCCGGATTCACAACGACGAATCCGTCACGGCACTGTTCAAGTGAGAGCCCAAACGTGGGGAATCGAGAGTGGGCGCGCGAACGCGGACCGCGCGGCACCCGAGGGCGTACGCACCCGTCAGTGCGGCGTCTGAACGAGGAGCGGATCCTTCTTGGATCCCGTTAGTTGGCTCGGTCTCGTCGGTATTTTCGTTCTGACCGGATTCTCGGCGCTCGCCAGCGCAAGCGAGAGCGCGCTCAACGAGACTGCACGCACCGATCTCGAGCCGCCGGCGCCGGATGCTCCGGGCGCGGCGCGGCGCCGTCATGAGCTTCTGACGAACCGATTCCGATTCTGGGTCGGGCAGCGCCTCAGCGATACGGTTGTGATTCTCGTATCGGCCACGCTGACGGCCACGCTATTGGCCGACGCCTTGACGACCGTCGTTCCGAATCGCGCCGGGAGCGTGGCCATTGCCATTGGCGCGCTCGCCGTGCTGCATTCGGGACTGGCTCGGATTCTGCCGCGCATCCTGGCACAGCGGTATCCGCGGACGTTGGCGGAACGACTCACCTTCGTCCCGTGGGTGATCTATGCGGCATTCCTTCCAGTGACCCGAATCTTCGAAAAGCTGCTGAGCCCGGCGGAACAAGAAGCCTGGAAGGCTCCCGATCCGGAGGACGCCGCCGTCTTGAATGCCGTGGAGGCCGGCACGCG